>SKSP01000150.1 GCA_007122945.1 Ilumatobacteraceae bacterium
ACTACGTGTACTGCTACCTCTCGTACTACGGGTGGAAGCTGGCCCGCAAGCAGATGCAGGGGTTCTGGAGCAAGGTCGACGAGCTCGGCCTCGACCCGAACCCGTACCGCTCGGGGTTCACCCAATTCATCGGCCTCGCCGACACCGACGAAGAGGCATACGAGCTCTACCGCGAGCCGGCCGAGTACTTCTTCCACCGCTGCCTCCACGTGCACGGTGGCTACGCCGAACCGCCCGGTTACAAGACCGAGGCGACGATCCGCCAGGGCGTCGCCTCCCAGGTCGAGATGGCGGCGAAGCAGGCCGAGCAGGCGAAGAAGCCCAAGCCGGGCTCCAAGGCGGCGATCCACTCGGTCACGTTCGAGGACATGGTCGAGCGCGGCTGGGTGCTGATCGGTTCACCGACCACGGTCGCGGAGAAGCTGCACGACATCGCCACCGAGCTCAACTGCGGTCACATGATGCTGCTGATGCACTTCGGCAACATGAGCCGCGAACTGGCGATGTACAACACGACGCTGTTCGCCGAGAAGGTGCTCCCCGAGGTCGGCGACCTGTTCGACGACCAGTGGGAGGACCACTGGTGGCCCCAGGGCGCCCGCGACCGCGCCGCCCTGACGCCCGCGGGCGCGGCCGGGGGTGGGACGTGAGCAACGGATCCCGGACCGGAACGGCCGAAGCCACGACCCGTGTCATCGAGGTCGGCACGGCGAAGGTCGCCGTCCACGAACTCGGTTCCGGAGCGGTGCTCGGCTACGTGCACGGACTCACCGGCAACCCGGTCGTCCACCCGTTCCTGCACGACCTGGCGGGCGACCACCGGGTGATCGCTCCCAGCCTGCCGGGCTTCGACGCGTCCGACGCGCCGACGGCTCGCACGCTCCACGAACGGGTCTTCCTGGCGTCGGAGGCGATCGACGCGGTCGGCCTCACCGGCGCCCCGGTGGTCGCCGCGTCGGTCGGGGCGATGCTGGCCCTCGAGGTGGCCGCCATCCGGCCGGAGGCGTTCTCCTCGCTCGTGCTGCTCGCGCCGCTCGGGCTGTGGGACGACGCCGAGCCGATCCACGACGTGTGGTCCGAGCGCACCAAGGTGCAGCCCGAGTACCTGTTCGCCCATCCCGACCGCTTCGCCGAGCAGACCGCCGACCCCGAGGGGTTGTCGACCGACGAGCTGATGGAGCGTGAGATCGCCCGCTACCGGACCCGCCGCTCGGCGGCGTCGCTCATGTGGCCGATCCCCGACCACGGGTTGCGCGAACGGCTGCACCGGATCACGTGTCCGGTCCACGTGATCTGGGGTGCCGACGACCGCCTCGTGCCCCCGAGCTACGCCGAACGGTTCTGCGAGCTGTTGCCGGCGTGTCGTGGCGTGACGATCATCGACGGCGCCGGTCACGCCCTCGAGTGGGACGCCCCCGCCGAGGTCGCCGCCGCCGTCCGCAACGGCCCATCCCCGGCCCGGATGTAGCGGAAGCCGTTCCGTCTGGAGCAACCGGCAGGGACGTGACGATATGCACAGACGGGTGGGGCGGGGCTGGTCGGCCCGGCCGAGCGGTCCGTCCTCGATCACCCCGACGCGCTCAGTCCCCGAGGACCCCGGTCGGGCTGAAGCGGACGGGCATCGACTCGTACCCGCACACGAAGTTCGCCGTCCGCAACGGCGGTTCGGCCTCGTCGACCAGCTCGATGTCGGGGAGACGATCGAGCAGGCGGTCGAAGACGACCATCAGCTCGAGCCGGGCGAGGGCCTGGCCGAGGCAGAAGTGCGGTCCGAACCCGAAGGCGACGTGGTCGTTCGGCGACCGGCGGATGTCGAACCGCATCGGGTCGTCGAAGACGTCCTCGTCGCGGTTCGCGGACGGGTAGAGCAACAGGGCCTGGTCGCCGGCTCTCAGGGTCCGGCCGCGCAGCTCGACGTCGGCGGTGACGGTGCGCGCCATGTTCTTGATCGGGGTGACCCAGCGGAGCATCTCCTCGACGGCACCCGGCAGGAGTGAACGGTCGGCGCGCACGTCCTCCCAGTTCTGCCGGTCGACCAACATCTGGTAGAGGCCACCGGTGATCACATGCCGAGTGGTCTCGTCGCCGCCGATCAGGATGAGCAGGGTCTCGTAGTGCAGGGCGTCCTCGCTGAGGCGGTCGCCGTTGATCTCGGCGTGGACGAGCACGCTGACCAGGTCGTCGCGGGGGTTCTCCCGCCGATCGGCGATCACCTCGGCGATGTAGGCGCTGTAGCCGAACGCTGCCTCGGCCTGCGCGTCGAGGAGCGCGGGATCGGTGTTGCCCTGCGCCTTCAACATGTCGTCGGACCACTTGAGGAGCGTGGGGTGATCGGCTTCGTCGAACCCGAGGGCGTCTCCGATCAAGATGAGCGGCAGCCACGCGGCGATGTCCCACACGAAGTCGCACTCACCGCGCTCGCACACCCGATCGATCAAGCGATCGGCGACCGAGCGGATGTGGGGCTCCTGCTCTCGGATCCGCTTCGGGGTGAACCCTCGGTTGACGAGCTTGCGCCGCTGCCAGTGCTCGGGGTCGTCCATGTCGATCATCATCGGGATCGCACCGGAGGTCGGCCGGATGCCGCTGGCGTTCGAGAACGTCGGTACCTGGGTGGACGCCCACTTCACGTCGTCGTACTTCGTGATCGCCCACAGACCGCTGCGTTCGTCGTAGTGGACGGGGTCGTTGGCCCGCAGCCAGGCGAGCTCCGCGTGGGGGTCGCGTCCCCACCACACACCGCTCAGCAGGTCGATCTCGGGTGCCATGGGGGTCCTCCTCATACTCGTCTGCTCTCGTGTGCAGCGCTGGCTGAGCCGCGACACCTGGGACCTGTCCTAGCAGCTCCGGTCGGGCGCCACCGATCCGTACGTTGCGCCCGCTCAGCGGTCGGGTCGGACCTGCTCGAGCGCGTCGAGCTCGGTCGGGATGCGGTCCGCGAGCGCGTCGAGGTCGGCGACGGCGTCACGGTCGGACACCAGGCTGAGGCAGATCCGGTCGCCGATCGACATCGCGCCGACGTGCAGCGCCATGCCGTCCACCACGCCGAGGATCGGGTACATCGCCTCGACCGGCGCACCGAGCGCGTACAGCTGCTCGCTCGGGCCCGGCACCGACGTGATGGTCATGTTGAACGGCGGCATCATCCGGTCGGCGAGCGGGCTGCGCTCGAGCAGCCGCGACGCCACGATGCCGACGAGCGGGGTGCCACCGCCCAACCCGCGGATCTCGGCGACCGTCATCGCCCCGTGGCGCTCGATCGCCTCGCGGATCTGGGCGTGGACCGAGCGCAACCGGTCCGCCGGCTGGTGGAGCTGGGTGCCCAGGTTGACGACCACACCCGCGATGCCGTCGATCGCCTCCGGGTCGCTCACCGACAGCGGCACGAGCGCCTTGAGCGACTCCTTCGGGAGCTCGTCGTGCTCCAACAGCCACCATCGCAGGGCCCCGGCGCAGGCGGCGGTGAGCACGTCGACGGTCGCCACGCCGAGGCGCTCACGGATCCCGGCGATGCGCTCGAGGTCGAGCTCGGCGGTCGCCCACCGACGGTGCGGGCCGACCCGCACGTTGAACGACGTGCGCGGCGTGATGCCGACCTGGTCGCCGATCACGATCGACCGCTGCGCGCGTTGGTTCATCAGCGCCAGCGCGGGGTTCATCACCGACCGGAGACCGGGCACCGAGTTCAGCGTGCGCGGCACCCGCCCCAACGTGCGGAGCGGATCGATCACCGCGTTCCACCAGGCCCGCGACGAGAGGTCGAACCAGGAAGGTCCGGGCTCGGCATGCCAGCGAGGCCGACCGGCCGCTTCGGGTACGCCGAGCAGTTCGGGGGACGGTCCGACCAGCCCGGCGTTCAGCTCGCTCCCGGTGGTGGACGACGCGAGCGCGGCGAGGTGCATCTTGAACAGCAGGGCCGCCCGCCCGTCGGCGAGGCCCGACACGAGGTACAGCTCCCACAGCGGCCGGCCGCGATCGAGCGGTCGGCTGTGGATGCGGGCGACCAGCTCGGCCAGCGACGTCGGGTCGTCGGGGTCGGGGACGGCGATGTGGCGGAGGTGGTAGTTGAGGTCGAAGCCGGGGTGGTCGCGCCACCACGGGCGATCGAGGTTGAGCGGGACGTCGACGAGCGACTGGCGCAGGATCGGGTGCTCGTCGAGGCGGGCGGCGACCTCCTGGCGCAGCAGCGCGGCATCGAGTCGTCGCGGCGCGCTCGCGGCGTCGAGCACGGTCAGCGTCGACGTGTGGCCGAGCGCGGTGGGGGTCTCGATGGCGAGCAGGCGGGCGTCGCGGCGATCGAGTTGACGGGAGGGCATGGTGGCGGTCACGTGCCGGCGGCGTCCGCGGTCGGACCGGTGGCACCGGCCGCCGCAGCGGGCGCGGCGTCGGCGATCCCGTGGCGCTCCACCAGGGGATCGTCGCCGCTCGGGTACAACCGTCGCAACAGCGCCGGGGGCTCGAACGGTCGCCACTCCCCGTCGGCCTGGGCGAGACGGTCGGCGACCGCCCACAGCACGGTCGGGTTGTGCCCGAGCCCGATGTGGGCGCCCCACACCTCGATGTTCTCCGCGGTCGGGCCGACCGGCTGGATGCAGGTGATCGGGGCCACCACGGCGTCGTTGCGCGACCAGATCGACGTCGACGGCACCGGCACGTGCGTGAGGTCGTGCGGGCGGCGGCCGCGCTGCAGGCCGGTCATCCGGGCGATGCGCCGGACCCGTTCGCTCAGGTTCGCCTCCGGGTCCTCCACCCGGATCGGGCTGCCGAGCGACACCACCTGGCGGACCTGGTCGGGGTGGTGGATCGCGAGCAGCCGGCCCATCACCCCGCCGAGGCTCCAGCCCACGATGTCGATCGGTCCGCCGTTGAGGCGGACGAGCCGGTCGAGGAGGCGGAGCAGCTGGCGGACCGTCTCGTCGTCGGGCCCGACGTTGAGGCCGAGCCCCCACCGCGACGGACGGTGGCCGAGGGTCCGCAGGACCAGTCGCAGCGGTGTCGTCGAGATGTCGCCCGCCGTGAACCCCGGGAGCACGAGGACCCGTCGGCCGGTGCCCTTCGGTGCGAAGACCATCCACGGCGCCGCCATCACGAACGCGCCGAACTCGGGGACCGCCGAGAGCTCGCAGATCGACGGTGCCGGACGCTCCATCCGTCAAGTCTGCTACGGATCGGTGCGCGAACCCGACACAGAGCCTCGGGAGTGTCGAGCCGGCTCAGGCGTCGTCGAGCAGCGATGCCAGCGACTGGGTCGCCTCGATGAACTCCTCGACCATCTCGTAGACCACCTGGGCGGCCTTCTTCGGGGTGTTCATCGTCCCGACGACCTGGCCGACGAAGTAGTTCGCCAGCTTCTCGGCGCCCGACCCGGGGGTGTGCGCGGCGCGGGCGATGCGGGCCTGGGCGGCTGCGGTCAGCACGGGTTGCAGCGGCATGCCGAGCGGGTCGGGGGTGTCGGCGCGCTCCCATTCCTCGGTCCACGACGACTTCAGCATGCGGGCGTGCTTGCCGGTCAGCGAGCGCGACCGGATCGTGTCGGCCGAGGTCGCGCCGAGCATCTTCTGCTTGACGACCGGGTGCGTCTCGGCCTCCTCGGTGGTGAGCCACACCGACCCGCACCAGACGCCCTGGGCGCCGAGCGCCATCGCCGCGGCCATCTGGCGGCCGCGGCCGATCCCACCGGCGCCGAGCACCGGGACGGGTGCGACGGCGTCGACGATCTCGGGGATCAGGACCATCGAGCCGATCTCGCCGGTGTGCCCGCCGGCCTCGTATCCCTGGGCGATGATGATGTCGACGCCGGCCTGGACGTGACGCTCGGCGTGGACGGCCCGACCGGCGAGCGCGCCGATGAGGCGGCCGGCCTCCTTGACCTTCCGGATCATGAAGTCGGGCGGCGGACCGAGCGCGTTCGCGACGAACACCGGCCGGTGGGCGAGCACGATGTCGAGCTGTGGCCCGGCGGCGGTGGCCGAGAACGGCGCGGCCGTCGAGGTGGTGTTGACGGCGCCGACCGAGCGGCGGGCTTCCTCGGACTCGGCGTCGGTCGGGAACTCGGGAACCTCGTAGCGGCGCAGGATGTCCTCGACGAACTCCTGGGCCTCGGCGGGGATGAGGCGCCGGATGTCGTCCATCGTGTAGCCGCCGTCGGCGTCGCCGGCGTACTTGGCCGGCACGATCAGGTCGACACCGTAGGGACGGTCGCCGATCTCGTCCTCGATCCAGTCGAGGTCGATCTCGAGCTGCTCGGGCGAGTGGGCGACGGCGCCGAGCACCCCCAACCCGCCGGCCTTCGACACGGCGGCCACGACGTCGCGGCAGTGGGAGAACGCGAAGATCGGGAACTCGATCCCCAGCATGTCGGTCACGTCGGTGCGCATACCCGCCAGGCTACCCACCCACCCCCACGGAGGTTCTGACGATGCTCCCGGGCGCTGGTGTTCGGCCGGTGTGATCGGCCGGTGTTTCGGCGATGTGAACAACGACCGGCCGACATTGTCCGAGATCATCTGTGCGTTTACTATATGCAAGCAGACGAATTTCGGGGAGGACGACGTCGCATGCTCGTGAGCGAGGAGCCAGGACCGACGGTGGGCACGGGACCGCCGATCCCACCGCCCGGCCCGGACGCGTCGGGTGTCACCGTCTCGGTGCGCGGCGTGACCCGACAGTACCGGTCCGGGTTCGTCGCGCTCCAGGGCGCCGACCTGGAGATCGCGGCCGGGGAGATGGTCGCCCTCGTCGGTCCGTCGGGGTGCGGCAAGTCGACGCTCCTCAAGATCGTCGCCGGACTGCTCTCGGCGACCGACGGCGAGGTGGCGTTCGGCGGCCCCGGAGGTCGGCCGGAGATCGGCTACGTGTTCCAGGACCCGCACCTGCTCCCGTGGCGCCGGACGCTCCGCAACGTCGAGCTGTTCCTCGAGGTCGACGGCATGAAGAAGGCGGAGCGGCGCCGCCGAGCGCGCGAGGCGCTCGCCCTCGTCGGCCTGGCCGATTTCGAGGACGCCTACCCGGCCCAGCTCTCGGGCGGCATGAAGATGCGCGTGAGCCTCGCCCGAACGCTCGCCACGGATCCGCAGCTGATGCTGTTCGACGAGCCGTTCGCCGCGGTCGACGAGATCACCCGCCACCGTCTCAACAACGACCTGATCCGACTGCAGCGCGAACGTCACGTCACCGGCGTGTTCGTCACCCACTCGATCACCGAGTCGGTCTTCCTCGCGGATCGCGTCGCGGTCATGTCACCCAGCCCGGGCCGGATCGTGGACGTCGTCGACGTCCCGTTCGGCGACGAGCGGCCGCCGTCGTTGCGGACCACGCCCGAGTTCGCCGCCGTCGCCCGGCAGATCGGCGAGATCATGGGGGTCGAGGCGTGAACCGGGTGCTCGGGGTGGCGCGGGCCGTGGTGCCGCCGTTGCTCGTCTTCGTCGTGTTGATGTTCGTGTGGTGGGCGGCCGTGCGGGCGCTGCAACCGCAGGCGTACATCTTCCCGTCGCCCGGTCGGGTGTGGGAGGCCGCCGTCAACGACTCCGACCGGCTGTGGACCGGTTTCCGCAACACGCTCTACGCGTCGGTGGTCGGCTTCCTCGCCGCCACCGCGGTCGGCGTCCTCGCTGCCCTGCTGCTCAGCCTCTCCCGCACGATCGAGCGGGCCTTCTTCCCGTGGGCGGTGCTGCTGCAGACCGTGCCGGCCGTGGCCGTCGCCCCGCTGTTCGTGCTGTGGTTCGGCCCCGGCCGCGGCTCGGTGATGCTCGTCGCGTTCACGATCACGCTGTTCCCGATCCTGGCCAACAGCCTCGCCGGCCTGCGCTCGGCCGACGCCGCGCTGGTCGACCTGATCCGCCTGCGCGGCCGTCGTCCGAACTCGCTGTTCACCTTCACCAAGATCCGCATCCCGAGCTCGTTGCCGTACCTGTTCACCGGGCTGCGGATCTCGGCCGGCCTCGCCGTGATCGGCGCGATCGTCGGCGAGATCGTCGTCGGCCGGGGCGGCCCGGAAGCCGGCCTGGGGTACTGGGTCACGTTCGGCACCACCCAGCTCCGGACCGACTTCGTGTTCGCGGCGATCGCGGTCTCCTCCGCGCTCGGCATCACGTTCTTCCTCGCCGTGTCGGCGATCGGCAACCGGGTCCTGCGCAACTGGCACGACTCGGCCCGCGACGCGGAGACCTGATCCCCCTACCAGCCCAGTCCAACCACCCATGTCCCGGACCATCCGGTCCCACACCACATCCCAGGAGCACGCAGCGATGAACATCCGACGCACCCGACGACGCATCGTCCCCCTCCTCGCCGCGGCCGCCCTCGTGGTCGCCGCGTGCGGCGGCGACGATGATGCCGCCACCCCGGAGGCTCCCGACGAGCCGGCCGCCGAGCCGACCGACGACGAGCCGACCGACGACGAGCCGACCGACGACGAGCCGGCCGACGACGAGCCGACCGACGAGGAGCCGGCCGCCGACGAGCCGGCCACGACGGACGCCCCGCCCCCCGCCACCGGCGACATGACCGTCCTCGACGAGCTGACCTCGGTGTCGGTGCAGTCGGACTGGTTCCCGTCGACCGACCACGCGGCGCTGTACGCCGCCGACTTCCTCGGGTTCTTCGCCGAGCGGAACCTCGAGGTCGAGATCCGCGAGGGCGGGCCTGGTATCCGGGCGGCCAACGACGTCGTCACCGGCAACGTCACGTTCGGCATGGCGATCCCCGAGAACATCGTGCTCGCCGCGTCGGAAGGCGCCGAGCTGACCACGTTCTTCGCCACCTACCAGGTGTCGCCGATCGGCATCATGGTGCACGCCGAGTCGGGCATCACCGGCCTCGACGACCTGACCGAGGTGCAGATGTTCCCGGGCCAGGTGTTCTGGGAGGTCCTCAAGGCCGAGAGCGATCTCGAGGTCGACGAGATCGCCTACGACGGCTCGCAGGCCGCGTGGCTCGAGAACAAGGAGTGGGGCGTCCAGGCGTTCGCCACGACGAACCCGAACGTGGCGCGCGAGAACGGCGCCGATCCGGTGATGCTGACCGCCACCGAGCTCGGGTTCCGCTCGTACGCGACCACGATCTTCACCTCCGACGAGTACGTCGAGGAGAACCCCGACGTGGTCCGGGCGTTCGCCGAGGCGTTGCAGGCCGGCCTCGAGGCGTTCCTCGACGACCCCGACCCGGTGATCGCCTACATCAACGAGGTGTACCCCGACTTCGAGATCTCCGTCGGCGAGGCCTCGTTCCCGGTGATGGCCGAGCTCGTCGTCAGCGACACGACCGACGAGCTCGGGCTCGGCGCGATGAGCGGAGACGTCTGGGAGGACGTCGCGAGCCGCATGCTCGCGGCCGACATCATCCGCACCGAGGTCGACGCCGACTCGCTCTGGACGAACGAGTTCCTCGTCGGCTGACGTCTGCTGACGTCGACCCACCTGGTCGCGCCGGCAGCCGGTGGTCCCGCCCCTGGATCCGGGGTGGGCCACCGGCTTGCCGGATACAACATGCGCGCTTATGATCTGCGGGCAGAGGAACGAAGGAGGAAGAATCAGACATGCTGATCAGTGAGGTCCCGGCGTTCCGCGAGTACTGGTACCCGATCGGTTACAGCGGCGACATCGCCGACGAGCCGACACCGTTCAAGATCTTCGGTGAGGAGTACGTCGCCTGGCGCGGTGGCTCCGGTGCGGTGCACGCCGCCCGCGACGAGTGCCCGCACCGCCATGCCCGCCTCTCGCAGGGGTGGCTCGCCGACGGCTGCCTGACCTGCCCGTACCACGGGTGGAAGTTCGGCGAGGACGGCCACTGCGTGGAGATCCCCGCAGCGGATCCCGAGCTGCCGATCCCGCCGCGCGCCCACGTCGACAAGATCCTCGCCGCTGAGCGGTACGGGCTGGTGTGGGTGTGCGTGGGCATGCCCCGCGCCGGCATCCCCGACCTCGTCGAGGCCGACGACCCCGGCTACACCCTCATCCACGAGATGATGGACGTGTGGACGGCGTCCGCGCCGCGCATCGTCGACAACGCCCTCGACGTCAGCCACGTCGCCTGGGTGCACCGCAACTCGGTCGGTTCGTCGGCCAACCCCCGTCTCGAGGCCGGCCCGGTCGAGCGCGACGGGCAGACGTTCCGCTTCTCGGTCACGTTGATCTCCCAGGTCAACGAGCAGCAGAAGCGCAACACCGGCATCACCGCCGACACGACCCGGCGCACCACGCACGCCGAGCTCGTGCAGCCGCTCGTGTTCCGGGGCCGGATGGTCTACGAGGAGAACGGGCTCGAGCACGTGCTCTACAAGACGTGCACCCCGATCGATGACGAGCACACGCTGTTCTGCCAGTTCATCGCCCGCAACGACGACCCACCGCCCGAGAAGTGGGACAGCATCACCGCCGTCGACCGCCAGGTCCAGGCCGAGGACCGGGCGCTGCTCGAGAACGTCAACCCGAACTTCCCGGTCGAGATCTCGACCGAGCTGCACACCAAGGCCGATCGGATGACGCTCGAGTACCGGCGCATCCTCGCCGAGCTGGCCGCCGAGGCGCCCGGTGTCGCTCCCGACTCGGCGTGGGCCAAACCGTTCCGACGCGACCCGGTGCGCGATGCGCCGGTGCCGTCCGGCGCGACGTCCGACGGAGACGCGTGACGTGAAGATCGGCATCCAGACACCACCGGAGCACACCGACTTCGCCGCGCTCGAAGCGGTGTGGGACGCGATCGACGAGCTCGGGTTCGCCGCCGCGTTCACGTTCGACCACCTCGTGCCGTTGAACCCCGGCGCCCGCCCGGGTGGGCCCGGCGGCGTCCCCGACGGGCCGCAGTTCGAGGGGTGGGCGACGCTGTGCGCGCTGGCGGCCCGCACCACCAACGTCCAGGTCGGCACGCTCGTCTCCGGGGTCACCTACCGTCACCCGGCGATGCTCGCCAAGATGGCGGTGACCCTCGACCACATCACGCGCGGCCGGGCGATCCTCGGTCTCGGCGCCGCCTGGCACGAGGCGGAGCACCAGATGTACGGCATCGACTTCCCGGGCGTCGGCGAGCGGATGGGTCGGCTCGACGAGGCGCTCGAGGTGATCGGCCGGCTCTGCCGCGCCGACCGCGACGACACCGTCGACTTCGACGGCCGCTACTACCAGCTCCAGGGCGCACCGTTCGACCCCAAGCCGGTGCGCCCCGAGGGGCTCCCGATCCTGGTCGGCGGCAGCGGCCCGCGGCTGAAGGGCATCGCAACGCGCCATGCCACGATCTTCAACAGCTTCGCCGCACCGTGGGAGTGGCCCGAGGTCAATGCCGACCTCGACGAGCGGCTTACCGCGGCCGGTCGCGGACCGGGCGACCTCATGCGTACGGCGTTCGTGTTCTGCGAGCTCTCCGGCGATCCCACGGCCGAGGACGCCCTCGTCGCCCACTTCCAGAAGAACCGTGGCGGCACGGACGAGGAGGTGCGCCGACGGGTCGTCGTCGGCTCGCCCGACCAGATGGCCGCTGTCCTGAACGGCTACGCCGACGCCGGCATGGAGATGGCGATCATGAACCTGCGTCCGCCCTACCCCCTCGAGGGGCTGGAGCGCTTCGCGCGCGAGGTGCTCCCCGCCCTTGGGTAGATCGAAGCTCCCGGTCGATCTGCTCGTCAGGGGCGGCACCGTCGTCGCCGTCGACGCCGACGACACCGTCGTGCGCGCCGATGTCGCGGTGGCCGACGGCCGCATCGCCGGCATCGGCCGGGACCTCGACGTGGAGCCCGAGGTCGTCCTCGATGCCACCGACGCCGCGGTCGTCCCCGGGTTCGTCAACGCCCACATGCACGAGACGCTCGACCGGGGCGTGTTCGAGGACCTCCCGTTCGTCGAGTGGCTGGAGGAGTACGCGCTCCCGAAGGACATGGCGTACGAGCCGCGGCACATGCGCGCCGCGGCGATGCTCAACCAGGCCGAGATGATCGCCGGCGGGACGACGTCGTTCATCGACATCTTCCGCCATCCCCACGAGGTCGCCGCGGTCGCCGAGCGGTCGGGACTGCGCGCGACGATCAGCCCCCAGATCGTCGACACGCCCGCAGGCGCGGGCGAGACGGTCGCCGACGCGGTCGGTTTCGTCGAGCACTGGCACCGCCGGATCCCCGGCCGGATCCGAGCCTGGTTCGGGCCGCACGCGCTCTACTCGTGCACCCCCGAGACGTACCGCTGCATCCGCGAGCTCACCTGCGTGTACGACGTCGGCATCCACACCCACCTCGCGGAGAGCCGGGCGGAGGCGGGCATGATCGCCGAGCAGTCCGGTGGGCTCAGCCCGGTTCG
Source organism: Ilumatobacteraceae bacterium (assembly GCA_007122945.1). Classification (GTDB taxonomy): domain Bacteria; phylum Actinomycetota; class Acidimicrobiia; order Acidimicrobiales; family Ilumatobacteraceae; genus SKSP01. The sequence goes on from SKSP01000150.1 coordinate 12,282, forward strand.
ATGGCTCGACGAGTTGGTCGGCCTGGGCTCCGATGTCGTGGCGGCGCACTGCGTCGAGCTGTCCGACGACGATCTCGCCCTGCTCGTCGAGCGCGGGGTCGGCATCGCCCACTGCCCGACCTCGAACGCCAAGCTCGGCAACGGCATCGCCCGGATCCCCGAGATGCTCGCCGCGGGTGCCGTCGTCGGGCTCGGGACCGACTCGAACATGACCAACAACGACCTCGACATGTTCGAGGAGATGCGACTCGCCGCGCTCGTCCAGAAGCAGCGCACCGGGGATCCGACGGTCCTGCCGAGCGGGCAGGTCCTGCGGATGGCGACGATGGGCTCGGCGCGGGTGCTGGGCGTCGACCACCGGGTCGGCAGCATCGAGGTCGGCAAGGCGGCCGATCTGGCGGTGGTCGACCTGCGGGGCGCGCACGCCCGCCCGATCGTCCGGCACGGCCGCACGAACATCGTCGAGCAGCTCGTGTGGGCGTGCTCGGCGCGCGACGTCCGCCACACCGTCGTCGACGGGCGGGTGCTGATGCAGGACCGGCAGCTGCTCACGCTCGACGTGGAGGAGGTCGTCGAGCTCGCCGACCGCGAGATCGTGGATCTCCTTCGCTCGGCCGGCGTGCTCGAGAAGCGCTTCGGCCCCGCCACCTGACGAACCGTCCGCGCCGATCGGCCGGTTCCCGCCGATCGACGCGGACGAAACGGGACTGGGCAGTGGTCGCGGGCAGTGGTCAGGTGAGCAGGTCGTCCGGGCGGACCGGGACGCGGTGCACCGGTGCGCCGGTCGCGGTCCGGATCGCAGCGGCGATCGCGGCCGTGGAGGAGAGTGCCGAGGGTTCGCCGACGCCCTTCAGTCCGAACGGCGCGTCGGGGTCGGGTTCCTCGATCAACGCGGCCTCGACCGGCGCGACGTCGGCCGCCGTGGGGATCAGGTAGTCCGTGAACGTGTTGTTGACGACGTGGCCGTCGCGGGTCTCGAGGTGCTCGTTGAGGGCGAGCCCGATGCCCTGGGTGATCCCGCCGAGGATCTGCCCGCGCACCTCGCGTGGGTTGAGGGCCCGCCCGACGTCCTGGGCCGTGGCGACCTGGGCGACCCGACACAGCCCGAGCTCGACGTCGACGTCGACGATCGCCCGGTGGGCGACGAACATCCACGACACGTGCACGTCACCCTGCCCGGTCGTCGGATCGCCGCGATGGGTCCGCGGCGGCCGGTACTCGGTGGTGGCGACGATCGGCTCGTCACCGACCAGCTCGTCGAGGCTGATCAGCTCGTCGCCGACGAGCGCGCCGTCGGGGACGAGCTCGACGTCGTCGGGAGTCACGCCGGCGCGTCCGGCCGCGTCGGTGAGCAGCCGCGCCGCCACCTCGGCGGCCGCCTGACGAACCGCCGCGCCCGACATCCACGTCTGACGACTCGCCGACGACGAACCCGAGTACCCGGCCTCCGTGGTGGCCGGCTCGACCTCGACCGGCATGCCGCCGAGCGCCGCCGAGGCGATCTGGGCGAGCGCGCTCACGATCCCCTGACCGCACTCGGCGGCGGCCGAACGGATGGTCGCGCCGTTGGCGGTGACCGTCACCGTGGCGACCGATCGCTCGGTCACACCCTCCCCGTAGAGATGGTTCTTCACCCCGAGCGCGAAACCGACGCCACGGCGGACGTGCTCGCCGTCGGTGGTGAGCCCGGTCCCGCCCGGCAGGTCGTAGGGATGGGTCGGGTCACCGGGCAGGGGTGCCGGTTCCGGCAGGGCGGTGCACCGGTCGATCAGCTCGCGCAGCGGTGCCGAGGGTCCGACCCGCTGGCCCGACGTGGGGAACTCGTCGCCGGGTGCGAGGACGTTCCGGCGGCGCAGCTCGATCGGGTCGATCCCGAGCTCGGCCGCCAGGAGATCGACCGTCGACTCGATGCCGAAGCAGGCCTGGACGGCGCCGAACCCCCGCATCGCCCCGCACACCGGGTTGTTGGTGCGTGCCGCTCGGCCGCGGACCCGGACGACGGGGACGCGATACGGGCCGGCGGCGAAGTAGCACGCGCTGCCGAGCACCGGCCCGGACGTGCTCGCGTACGCGCCACCGTCGAGCACGATGTCGGCCTCGACGAAGCGGAACGTGCCGTCGCGGTCGGCGCCCATCCGGTAGCGCAACGTCGCCGGGTGACGCTTGGGATGGGCGAGGAACGACTCGGCGCGCCGGTAGGTGGTCTTCACCGGTCGGCCCGTGGCCAGGGCGGCGAGCGCGAGGTGGACCTGACAGGTGATGTCCTCCCGTCCGCCGAACGCACCGCCGATCCCGGACATCACGAGGCGGACCTGCTCCTCCTCGAGGCCGAGCACCGAGGCGATCTGCTCCTGGTCGGTGTGCAGGTCCTGCGTGGCGAGCACGAGCGTGACCCCACCGTCCACGTCCGGCATCGCGAGGGCGGACTCGGGGCCGAGGAAGGCCTGGTCCTGGCGGCCGGTCGACCACGTGCCCTCGACGATCACGTCGGCCGTCAGTGGCCCGTCGCCGCGCTCGAGGCACAGCTCGCGGATCACGTTGCCGTCGGGATGCACGCGCTGGCTGTCGGGCGTGAGCGCGAGGTCGGGGTCCGTCAGCGGCTCGAGCGTCTCCCACGTGACCTCGACGAGGTCGGCCGCGCGCCAGGCCAGCTCCTGGCTGCGGGCCACCACGAAGGCGACCGGCTCGCCGACGTACCGCGCCACCCCGTCGACGAAGGGCGGCGCGTCGGCGACGATGTGCCCGGTGCGCGCCCGGGTCGGGACGTCGTCGAGCGTGAGGATCCGCACGACGCCGGGTGTCGACAGTGCCGCCGAGATGCCGAGGTGCACGAGTCGGGCGTGTGGGTGCGGGCTGCGGACCGTCGCTCCGAAGAGCATGCCCGCGACCGAGACGTCGTTGGAGAACTCGAACGAGCCGTCGATCTTGGGTGGGACGTCCGGTCGTGGAACCGACCGACCGATGGGTGACGCACCCGTCGCGGGTGCGTCGACCAGGCTCTCGACGCTCATCCGGTGCGCTCCCGACCCGACGCATCGCGCCGGGCCTCGTCCACCCGGAGCACCGCAGCGATGATCCCCTCGTAGCCGGTGCAGCGGCAGAGGTTGCCGGCGAGGGACTCGCGCACGCCGTGCTCCGTGAGGGGTTCCGGGTCGGCGAGAGCGGCCTCGGCCGCCACGACGATGCCCGGGGTGCAGAACCCGCACTGGACGGCGCCGTGTTCGGCGAGCGCGTCGGCGAGGTCAGCCCGTACGAAGCTGCGCACCGTGCGGATGACGCTGCCGTGGCAGACGAGAGCGGGGACGAGACACGAGCACTCCACGCGTCCGTCGATCTCGACCGAGCACGAGCCGCACTCACCCTGCTCGCACGCACCGGTCGTCGCCGTGGCACCGGCGTCGCGCAACGCCCGGAGCAGACTGGTCGCCGGTGTCGCCTCCAGGGTGGTGTCCCTCCCGTCGAGCGTGATGGCCACCTCGAGGGCCGACGGCATGGCGTCGCTCACGCCGCCACCTCCCCGGCGGTACGCCAGAGTCGGGCGTGCGTCCGGCGGGCGAGGACCCCGAGCGCGTGGCGGCGGTAGGTCGCGCTGGCGCGGGCGTCGTCGATCGGCGACGCGCCCCGGACGACCTCGGCGGCGAACGCGTCCGCTGCACCGGGGTCGAGCAGGGCGGGCTCCGCGTCGTGGACGCGCCGGACCGTCGGCGCCGCCGAACCGATAGCGACCCGCGCGACCCCGCTCGCCGGGTCGAGCCGAGCTGCGATCGAGCACACGCTGATCACCATCGCGTTGCGGGTCCCAACCTTGGCGAAGGCGTCGAAACCGCCGAGGGCGTGGAGGTGGACCGCGGTGATCAGCTCGTCCGGGCGGCGGACCGTCCGCTTCGGCCCGGTGGCGAACTCCTCGAGCGGGACCCGACGCACGCCGTCGCAGGACGCCAGTTCGACGTGCGCGTCGCAGCACAGCAGGGGCGGGACGGCGTCCGCCGCCGGCGACGCCGTGGCGAGGTTGCCGCCGAGCGTGCCTGCCCGTCGGATCTGCGGGCTCCCGACCGTCCGAGCGGCCGCTGCGAGCGACGGCACCGAGTCGGCGAGCAGCGCCTCGATCTCGGCGAACGTGATGCCGGCGCCGAGCACCAGCGAGTGCTCGTCGGCGACGATGCGGCCGAGCTCGGCAACCCGCCGTAGCGACAGCCATCCGGCAACGTTGGTGCGACCGTCGTTCACGCCCACCATGGCGTCGGTTCCCCCGTTCACGACGTAGAGTTCCGGACGCTCGGCCAACAGGATCGTCGCTTCGTGGCGGGTCGTCGGCGTGGCGAACGGCGGGAGGATGGGCTCGTCCGACGGCGGGGGCATCGAGCTCATCGATCGGCATCCGTCCGGGGGGATACAATCAGTGCGAACATGATCTGCGCACAGATTATCTCGGATCTGATGGATTCGAAAGCGTCGAACGGGTCGAACGGCTCAGAAAGGGGTGGAGTGATGGCACGTCGACCGTCGGAATCCGGTGGCCGCGAGCTCGGGACGTCGTTCCCGGCGTCCTCCGCGTGGGACAAATTGGGGTTCCTGCTGTGGCACGCCACGCTGGAGTGGCAGCGTCAGGTCTCGGCGGCGCTCAAGTCGCTCGACCTCACCCACGTGCAGTTCGTCCTGCTGGCGGGCACGAACTGGCTCGAGCAGCGCTCCGGGCCGCCGTCGCAGCGCGAGTTGGCCGACCACTCCGGGACCGACGCGATGATGACCTCCCAGGTGGTGCGGGCCCTCGAGCGGGCCGGTCTGGTGCGGCGCCTCCCCGACCCCGACGACGCCCGGGTGAAGCGCGTGTCCACGACGCCCCAGGGTGCCGACCTCGCACGCCGGGCCGTCGCGCTCGTCGAGGACGTCGACCGGCGGGTGTTCGGCGAGGTCGACGATCTCGACCGGCTCCGCATCGCCCTGCGGTCCGTCGCCGGGCGCGACGAGTTCGGCCGTCCCTTGGCCGGCACCGCTGACGCGCCAGGGGCTGGTGCCGAACGGGCCGGTGCGACTCGAACATGAGTGGTCAGTCGGGACGCCCGGTACCGGTGATCGTGGACACCGACGGCGGTGTCGACGACGCCGCAGCACTGTGGTTCGCGGCGACCGCACCCGATGTCGAGCTCGTCGCGGTGACGGTCGTGCACGGCAACGTCGACGTCGGCGTCGCGGCGGCCAACGTCTGTCGGGTCCTCGAGGCGGCGGGGCGTCCGGACGTCCCCGTCGTCGTCGGTGAGCCCGCGCCGCTCGGTCCGGTCCCCGTGCTGCGGCGCGCCGACTTCATCCACGGGACGGACGGGCTCGGCGAGACGCACCGGCCGCCGGCGGCGTTCGGCCCGACCGGAACGATCGTGGCCGACGCCTGGGCCGGCGCCGTGACCGACCGGCCCGACGAGATCACGCTCGTCACGCTCGGGCCGCTCTCGAACCCGGCGTCGGTGTTCCGTCGGGACCCCGACGTGGCCACCGGATTCCGCCGCCTCGTGATCATGGGCGGCGTCGTCGGTGGGCCGGGCAACGCGCTGCCGCTCGCCGAGGCGAACATCGCCCACGATCCGGTCGCGGCCGAGGAGGTCGTCACGGCGCAGTGGGCGCGACCACCGCTGATGGTCGGTCTCGACGTGACCCACCGGGCGACGTTCACCGCCGCCGAGGTGGCCGTGCTCGAGCGCCGGGAGACCCCGGCCGCCCGCTTCCTCGCCGAACCGCTCGCCTTCTACGGTCGCTCCGCCGGCACGTTCTGCGCCCCGGGGGAGTTCCCGTGCCACGACCTGCTCGCCGTGCTCGCAGCGGTGCGCGACGTCGTCGATGGACCCGTGCTGCCGCTCGCCGTGCAGACCGCGCCCGGCCCGGCGTGGGGCGCGACCGTGGCGGACCGCCGCGTCCCGTTCTTCGAGCGCGCCGGCGCCGGCTCCCAGCAGGGGATGCTGGAGGGTTTCGCCCCCTGGCAGATCGCCCTCACCGTCGACCCCCCCACCTTCCGCCATGCGGTTCTGACAATGTTCTCGGTCGCTGACTGATCGTTCTCCACCACGGAATCCGACGAAGGGGAGGACACGGATCGAGACGCGCACCCCTTCGTCATGATCGGGGCACCTGACATCACGACCACTGACATCACGAACACTGACATCCTGAACACGGAGGAGCTGGCCATGAAGGTGCTGATCGCGACGAACGAGACCCAGGGCGACCACCCGGGTGACTACGCCTGGACGGTCGACGGCGAGTTGGTCACCCCGGTGGCGGCGGAGTGCTGCTCGCCGGGGACGTGCGGCTGCGGGCGTGGGTTCCCGGGCCTCGCCAGCGGCAAGGCCACCACGACGGCGATCGTGGTCGACCGCCCGGAGCTGACCGAGGACGACCTGCGCGACGCCGTCTGGGACTCCCTGGAGCGCTGCGGCTGGGCCGATCACCTCGACGACGACGAGTTCGGCGAACTGGTCGACGAGCACCTCGACTGCATCGCGGCGGTGTGCGAGAACTTTCCGGTCGGCACCGTCGTCAGCCGGTGGGGGAGCAAGGTGTACGCCCGCCCGGCGTCGGCCGCCGCCTGAACGCTCGCCGCCGATCGGGATGGCCCGATGCCCGGACGAGCCGACCCGCCGCCGTGCCCGATCGGGTCATCCCCGGAACGACCAACCGACCACACCGGGCGTCCGCAGGGGAGCGGAGAGTCGAGCGAACTCGCACAGGAACGGGCGGGTGTCGCGCGGGTCGATGATCTCCTCGACGCCGAAGTCGCCGGCGGTGTTGAACGGGGACCGGATGGCGTTCATGCGCTCCTCGATCTCGGCCCGCGCCGCGTCCCGGTCGGCGGCGGCGTCGAGCTCGGCCCGGTAGGCGGCCTCGATGCCGCCCTCCAGCGGCAACGATCCCCAGTCGCCCGACGGCCAGGCCGCACGGAACTGCACCCGGGTGTGGTCCGCGTGAGCGGCGCCACCGACGCCGAACACCCGCCGCAGCACGATCGAGCACCACGGGACCCGCGCCTGGTACACGGCCGCCAGAGCCCGTGCCCCGTGGCGGATCGTCGAGGCCCGCTCGGCCTCCACGCCGATCACGAACCCGGGCTGGTCGACGAGGTGGACGACCGGCAGGTGGAACGTGTCGGCGAGCTCGACGAACGACTCCATCTTCTGGGAGCTGTCGGCGGTGAGCCCGCCGCCGTAGAACGCCGGATCGGAGGCCAGCACCGCGACCGGCCAACCGTCGAGGCGGGCGAGCCCGGTCACGGTCGAGCGGCCCCAGCCGCGCCCGATCTCGAAGAACGTCCCGTCGTCGACCAGCGACTCGACGATCGGACGGATCGCGTACCCCTGGCGACGGTTGCGCGGGATCGCCCCGATCAACCAGTCGTCGCGGCGCTCCGGGTCGTCGTGGGGTTCGGCCCGCTCGGCGACGTCGAACACCGACGACGGCAGGTACGACAGGAACCACCGGGCCCGCTCGAACGCCTCCTCCTCGGACGCGACCACATCGCTGACCGTGCCGTTGTGGCCGTGGATGTGGGCGCCGCCGAGCTCCTCCTTGGTGACCTGCTCGCCGAGGTGGGCGACGAGCGGCGGCCCGGCCACGAAGATCTGCGACGTTCCGGCGACCATCAGCGAGTAGTGGCTGGCGACCATCCGTGCCGCGCCGAGCCCGGCGACCGATCCGAGCCCGAGCGACACCACCGGCACGGTCGCCAGGTTGGCGACCACCCAGTTCCAACCCGGGTTCGCCGGGATGTAGGTGCTCCCGCCGTCCTCCAACGCCTTGATCGAACCACCGCCACCGGTCCCGTCGACGAGACGCACGATCGGCAGGCGGTACTCGTGCGCGAGCTGCTCGGCCATGATCTGCTTCTCGGCGATCGACGCGTCGGCGGCCCCGCCGCGGACGGTGAAGTCGTCGCCGCCGACCACGACCGGTCGCCCGTCGATCTCGGCTCGCCCCATCACGAAGTTGGCCGGCTGCAGCTTCCGCGTGCCGTCGGATTGGAGCACCTGCTTGCCGGCCAGCGCCCCGATCTCGTGGAACGACCCCGCGTCGACGAGTGCGTCGATCCGCTCCCGCACCGTGAGCTTGCCGAACTCGTGCTGACGGGCGACCTTCTCGGGTCCGCCCATCTGCCGGGCCGCCCGCTCCAGGCCGCGGAGCTGGGCGACCTCGGGCGCCCACGTCGGATCGTCAGCGGTGCTCTCCTCCCCCATGTCGTGAGCGTGCCACACCGAGGTGCGGATCACGGTCAGCGGGGGAGATGGAGACCGAGCTGCCGGGAGCGGGCCACGACGCGGCCCGAGGAGTCCCACAGCGTGCCGGACTCGATCATCCGTCCGCCGTGGAGGTCGTCGCACTCGAACCGGGCACGCACCCACCCGGGGGCGGGTCGGTGGCGCACGTGCACCGTCAGCTCGATGGTGGGGACCCAGCCGACCTCGCCGAGCAACGGGTAGAGCGACGGCGGGAACGCGTCGGCGAACAACGGGAGCGCGAGCACCGACGGCGCCGTGCCGTCGGCGAAGCGGATCCAGCCGGCGATCACGGCGCGTCCGCTCCCACCGGCGACGGCGTGGTCGGGATGGATCCGCACGTCGACGCGCGACAGGATCGGCAGCTCGACGCCCTGGGCGAGCTCGCGCCGGTCGACGCACGCTTCCGGCGACGGCAGCTCGTCGGAGCCCGGAGCGGACGGCGCGAACGCCAACGGAGCGGCGTCGCCATCGTGATCGCCCCGATCGCCCCGATCGCCCCGATCGCCGTCGTCGTCGTCGCCGTCGCCATCGTGATCGCCCCGATCGCCCCGATCGCCGTCATCGTTGCCGTCGTCGGCTTCGTCGACCGGTGCGCCGAACACGGCGGTGACGTGGAGCCGTTGCCGGTCCTCCTGCTCCAGCGCCCCGCGGACGACGCCGGTGGTCCGCCCGACGCGGATCTGCTCGGCGGTCACGACACCGTCGAGGTCGCCGGTGGCCGGCCGGAGGAAGTGGGTCGTCACCGACAGCGGGTCGGGATGGCCGGCGATCTCGCCGAGGGCGCGCAGCACCGGGGTGAGCGCGTAGCCGCCGTTCGCGGTGTCGCCGATGTGCCAGGCCGCGTGGAGGCGGGTGCTCCACCGGCCCTCACCGTCGGCGTGCACGGCGGTCTCGTCGGCGAACGCGTCCGACGCGCCCGACGCGCCCGCCGCGCCCGACGGCGAGCCGTTCACGCCGGGCTCCAACGGGCCGCGACCCGGACGACGTCGCCCGTGGTGATCCACACGCCGGTCCCGTCGTCGCCGGCCGAGGCGCGCAGCTCGAGCGGCGCGTCCTCGGTCCCGATCGGGGCGAGGTACTCGATCTCGCCGACCCCCTCCGCGACGCCGCCGGGCCCGAGCACCTCGTGGACGACACCCCACGCGACGGCGTTGTTGACGTGGGCGAGCACGTCGAGGTCGACCTGGCGGACGGTCCACGGTCGGCGAGCCGCGTCGGTGGGCGGTGCCGGCAGCGTGAGCCGGGTGGAGACCCGTCGTCCGCCCCCGGCCTCGCCGTAGATCTGCTCGAACCCGTCACCGAGTCCGGCCGGCCGCCCGGTCGTCGGGTCGACCTGGACCCACAGCGCGGTCGCCTCGACGCGGCCGCCGCCGTCGCCCTCGACCGAGGTGCGGCGCTCGGCCCAGCTGCGTCCGGTCCCCGAGCAGAACGTCGTCAGCCGGAGGCGCTCGCCGAGTTGCGGCGCCCGGCGGACGTCGATGAGCGTGCGGCGGACCACCCACCCGAACGAGTTCTCCAGCTCGGCGTCGAGGGCGTCGTCGTTGGCGACGTCCTGCAGCAGCCGAGCGGCGGCGTCGAGGCGCAACCGGCCCGACGGGTCGACGTCTCCGAGGCGGACCGCCTGCTCGGCGACGAACCGTCGCCCGGTGGTCGGGAGCGGGACGAGCTCGGTGGCGGGGAGGACGGCGCTCACCCGACCATCATCTCAGCCTCGCGCGCTCGACCGTCGGTTCCGGGGCGTGCGAACCTGGGATGGTGAGCGAGCACGTGGAGATCCAGGTCACCTGCGGTTCGGCGGAGGAAGCGGCGGCGATCGCCCGCGCCCTGGTGGAGGCCCGACTGGTCGCCTGCGCCCAGGCCGTGCCGATCCAGAGCGTCTTCGTCTGGGACGGCGAGGTGCAGAACGACGACGAGGTGCTGCTCCTGCTCAAGACCCGGGCCGACCGCTTCGACGCGATCGCCGAGTTCGTCACCGAGCACCACTCCTACGACCTGCCGGCGATCACCGCCGTGACGCTGGGCGGCACGCGCGCCTATCTCGCCTGGGTGGACTCGTCGCTCGCCCCGCCGGTCGCGTGATCCCGGGGTCCCCCGGGGTCCCCGGGATTCATGTCGGCACATCTCACCGCCGACGTCGGATGTGCCGACACGAATCGCCGGTTGGCATCCCACCGGGCCGACGCGATAGGGCAAGGGGTGGAGGTGCGCCGACATGAAGGCCGATTTCGAGTCCATCTACACCGCTGCCGACCCGCGCCCGTACTTCACCGAGCTGGCCCCGCTCGACTACCAGATCCCGGCCCACGCCGGTCGGGTGTTCGGCCGGTTCGCCGACCACCTGCACGCGCGCGGCCTCCCGGTCGTTCGGATCGCCGACCTGTGCTGCTCGTACGGCGTCAACGCCACCGTGATGAAGCACCGACGTGACTTCGGCGAGATCGTCGCCCACTACACCGACCCGGCCGTCGCCGGGCTCGACGACACCGAGATGGTCGCCCTCGACCGGGCCTACTACGCCGAGACCGCGGCGGCCGCGCCGTGGATCGAGGTCATCGGGATGGATTCCGCCGCGCCCGCGGTCGCGTACGCCGAACGGGTCGGGATGATCGACGTCGGCCTCGCCGCCGACCTCGAGTCGGACGAGCCCACCGCAGACGTCCTCGACGCGCTGCGCGGTGTCTCGCTCGTCGCCGTCAGCGGCGGCATCGGGTACATCTCCGAGCGCACCATCGGCCGGGTCCTCGACGCGGCGTCACCGGATGCCTGGTTCACCGCCCTGTGCCTGCGATGGGTCGACGCCACCGCGGTCGTGGCGGACCTCGAGCGGCGCGGGCTCGTCGTCGAACGCCTCGACGGCGTCACGTTCCGCCAGCGCCGCTTCGCGGACGACACCGAGCGCGACTTCGCCCGCAGCGAGACCGACCGACTCGGCCTCGACCAGCCCCCCGACGACGGCTACCACCACAGCGACCTCTACCTCGCCCGCCCGGCGGACGACGTCTCCCCGCCGCTCGGTCAGCTCGTCAGCTCGTAACGGACCGGGAGACGCTTCAGGCCACCGACGAAGAGGGTCTTCATCAGCTCGGGCTTCCCGTCGAGCTCGATCGAGCGCAGCCGAGGGACCAGCTCGGTGAGCAGCGCGGTGATCTCCTTGCGGGCGAGCATCGCACCGAGGCAGTAGTGGACCCCGAAGCCGAACGCGAGGTGCTTGTTCGGCTTGCGGCCCACGTCGAACCGGAACGGGTCGGGGTAGACGTCCTCGTCGCGGTTCGCCGACGGGTACGACATCAACACGGCGTCGCCCGGCTCGAACCGGTGGCCGCGCAGCTCGTACGGCACGGTCGCGTTGCGCATGAAGTGCTTGACGGGGGTCACCCAGCGGATGATCTCGTCGACCGCGGTCGGGATCAGCGACGGGTCCTGTCGCAGCCGTTCGAGCTGGTCTGGGTTCTCGATCAGTGCCTGCATCCCGCCCGCCATCGCCGAGGCCGTCGTGTCGTGCCCCGCCGTCGCCACGATCACGTAGTACGAGATCGTCTCCATCAGGCCGATCGGTCGCGGTGCGCCGTGCTCGTCGGGGAGGGTGGCGTTGGCGATCGTCGACGCGAGGTCGTCGGTCGGGTTCGCCTGCCGATCCTCGGTCAGCGCCGTGAAGTACACGAAGAAGTCGTTGATCACGGCGACGAGATCCTCCATCGACGTCCCCCGGCCGAGCTCGTCGTCGGCGGCACCGAAGAGCTCCTGGGTGAGCTGCAGCATGCGCGGGTAGTCCGACTCGGGGAGGCCGAGGATCGCGAGGATGACCTGCAGCGGGTACTGCATCGCGACGTCGCGGGCGAAGTCGCAGCGCCCGTCCATCGCCGCCATCTTGTCGACGCTCTCGCGGGCGAGCTCGGCGAGGCGGGCGTCCAGCTTGGCGAGGTTCTTCGGGAGGAACCAGTCCGCCGTGACCTGCCGGTAGGCGCGGTGGTCGGGCTCGTCCATGTGGATCAACGTGCGGAGCAGGTCGCCCTGTTCCTCGCGTCGGCGATCGGCCTCGAGGTTCGACAGGACGGGCTTGGGGGCGTTGTGCCACTGCTCGTGGTGGAGCTCCACCTCGAGGACGTCGGCGTGCTTGGTGAGCACGTGGAACGGGGCGAAGTCGGGGTGCTCCACGAGGTGGATCGGGTCCTCCCGGCGGAGGACGGCGCACGCCGCGTCGAAGTACGCCTCGTCGGCGTAGGCCGCCGGGGTGACGAACACCAGCCCGGCCTCCTCGGCGGTCATGTCGGTGACGGTCTCGGCGCTCATGGCCGCGACCGTACGCGCGCGTCAGCGCCCGGTCATGACCGGACCGGCGTGGTGGACGACGAGCTTCCAGCCGTCGTCGCCGAGCGCGAACAGGTTGGTCGCGGCCACGGTGCCCGTCGCGCCCGCATCGACGAGGTTCTCGTCGAGCGTCACCCAGGCGAGGTCGTCGTGGATCGCGACCGCCTCGTTGGTGAGGATGAACTGGTTGTTGCCCGGCCCGGTGAAGATGCGCCGCCACGACTCCTCCACGACCGGCCACGTCCGCAGGATCGGCCACCCGGGGTGAACGCACACCACCCGGTCGTCGTGCTCCCACACGGCCCGCATCGCGTCCAGATCGCGCGCTTCGTGGGCGTCGTAGAACGCCTGGTTGGCGGCCAGCACGTCGGCGATCGTCACGACGCCGACCGTAGCGCTCAACCGCACCGCGCCGGATGCCGATGAACCGGTGATGTCGTCCGCCCACCGATCCGGCCGATCCGGCGCTCGGCGACGGAGTCCCTACGATCGCCACGTGGCCGATGCGCGCACGCTCCGTCGTCCGGTGGCCCTCGCAGTCGTCGTCGGTCTGCTGGCGGTCTCGGCCGCGCTCGCCGGGACGGCCCGCGCCGAGCCCCCCGCAGGTGTCGTCCCGTCGGTCGACCTCGGCGGACCGGATCCGGTCGCCGTCGATCCGCTCGCCGTCGATCCGCTCGACATCGCGTTCGACGTGCAGGCCGTGTCGCCCGGCGCGGCGACGGGCGACCAGATCGACGACCAGTACGTCGTCGCGTTCGGGTCGGCAGCCGGACACGAGCGCGCGATGCGAGCGGTCGCGGGTCGCGGCGTCGACGTCGTCGAGGTGATCGGCGGGTCGGGCGAGCGGGCGGTCGTCCGCGCCGAGGTTGCCGTCGCCGACGCGCTGCGACGGCACCCCGACGTCGTCGCCGTCGAACCGAACCGGGTGCTGCACCTCCTCGGTGCGCCCGCCCCGGTGTCGGCGGTGCCGGGCACGTTCGCCGCCGCGACCGTCCAGGGCGACCCGCCGTGGGGGCTCGACCGGGTCGACCAGCGCGAGCTGCCGCTGTCGGGCACCTACACCGCACCGTCGTCGGGCGCCGACGTGATCGCCTACGTGATCGACGACGGCATCTGGCGTGAGCACGTCGACTTCGGCGAGCGCGTCCTGCCGGGCGCGGCCCTCGTCGGATTGGACGAACCGGACCAACCGTCGACCGACAGCCACCCGACCTGCAGCAAGCACGGCAGCCACATCGCCGGCACGATCGGCGGGACGTTCGCGGGGCTGGCCGAGCAGATCCAGCTCGTGCCCGTCCGGGTGTTCGACTGCGACGGCAGGTCGAGCACCGCTGCCGTGGTCGCCGCGATGGACTGGGTCCGGACCGACGCCGGTCACCCGGCCGGCGTGCCTGGCATCGTGAACCTCAGCTTCGGTGGGCCGCCGTCGGAGGTGATCGATGCCGAGGTGCAGCAGCTCGCCGACGCCGGCTTCGTCGTGGTCGCCGCCGCCGGGAACTCGTCGGCCGACGCCTGCAACTACTCGCCGGCACGTTCGTCGGCCGCCGTGACCGTCGGGTCGACGACGATCACCGACGTGCGGTCGTGGTTCTCCAACATCGGGCCGTGCGTCGACCTGTTCGCGCCGGGTAGCTCGATCCTGTCGGTCGACGCGGACGGTACGTCGAGCGGGTTCACCACGATGAGCGGGACGTCGATGGCGACCCCGCACGTGGCGGGTGCGGCGGCGATGCTGCTCTCGCTCCAACACGATCTCACGCCGGCCGAGGTGTCGCAGCGCCTCGTCGGCGACGCGACCACGAACGTGATCGCCGAAGCGGGCGCCGGTTCGCCGAACCGACTGCTCCACGTCGGCGCCCTCGACGGCTCCGACGTCGACGCCTGCTGTGACCCGCCGCCACCCGACGCACCCCCCGACCCGGGCCCGTCGGGGCCGGCCCCCGCGCCGTCGGGCGAGCCGTCGACCGGTCCGGTGCCACCGGCGAACGATGCGTTCGCCGACGCGGAGCCGCTCCCCGTCGAGACCGGGAGCGTGACCGGGACGAACGTTGCCGCGAGCGCCGAACCGGGCGAGCCCGACCACGCCGGGACGCCCGGCGGTGCCTCGGTGTGGTGGCGGTTCACCGCGCCGAGCGGCGGCACGATGACGCTGTCGACCGACGGCTCCGACTTCGACACGCTGCTCGCCGTCTACACCGGATCGTCGGTCGCGTCGCTCGACGAGGTGGCCGCCGCCGCCGACACACCCGGGATCGCGCCGCAGAGCGAGATCACCTTCCCGGTGGTCGCAGGGGCCACGTACCGCGTCGCCGTCGACGGTCGGGCGGGCGAGACCGGCTCGATCGTCCTCGGCGCGACCTGGCACCCCGGGTTCGTGGGTCTCGGCCCGGAGCGGGCGTTCGACTCACGGGTGGCCGGCCGGCCGGGGGCGGGGGAGGTGACGGTGGTGCCGCTGACGGACCTGCCGTCGGACGCGACGGGTGTGGTGCTGAACGTGACGGCGGTGGAGGCCGCCGCGGCGGGGTTCGTGACCGTGTTCCCGTGCGTCGAGGGCGCACCGGACGGCGGGTCTCCGCCGGAGGCGTCGAACCTGAACGTCGTCGCCGGCCAGACCGTGCCGAACGCGGTGGTCTCCGAGATCGGTGTCGGGCCGGGTGGCGTCGATGCCGTGTGTGCGTTCACGTCGGTGGAGACCGACCTGCTGGTCGACGTGAGCGGTGCGCTGCGATCCGGTTTCACCGGGCTGCGACCCGAGCGCGTGCTCGACACCCGGGTGACCGGCCGGGCGGCGGCCGGCTCGGTGACGGTCGTGCCGGTCGCGGGTCGGGCGGGCGTTCCGTCGGTCTCGTCGGGTGTGGTGTTGAACGTGACGGCGGTGGAGGCCGCCGCGGCGGGGTTCGTGACCGTGTTCCCGTGCGTCGAGGGCGCACCGGACGGCGGGTCACCGCCGGAGGCGTCGAACCTGAACGTCGTCGAGGGGCAGACCGTGCCGAACGCGGTGGTGTCGGAGATCGGGGCCGCCGGCGAGGTGTGCGTGTTCACCTCCGTCGAGGCCGATCTGCTCGTCGACGTGACCGGGGCGTTCGGATCGGGGTTCGACGGGGTCGGACCGGAGCGGGTGTTCGATTCGCGCCCGTCCGGTCGGATCCCGGCCGGTGACGTCGTGATCGTGCCGGTGGCGGGCACGGCGGGCGTACCGTCGGACGCGGCGGCGGTGGTGTTGAACGTGACGGCGGTGGAGGCCGACGCGGCGGGGTTCGTGACCGTGTTCCCGTGCGTCGGCCCGCACGGCGGGGCGCCACCCGAGGCGTCGAACCTGAACGTCGTCGCCGGCCAGACCGTGCCCAACGCCGTCGTGACCGAGGTCGGCGACGCCGGCACCGTGTGCCTGTTCACCTCGGTGGAGACCGACCTGCTGGTCGACCTCGCCGCCGTGCTGCGCTGAGGCCGCCCCCACGGGCGGATCGCCCGGGCGCAGCCGGCAAGACGTTGTCCAGCTGTCATCGCCGTCCTTCACGCTGTCCGCCATGCGCGTCAGATGGCCGATGATGGCGGTCCTGGCGATCAAGGTGGGCAGCGGCGGCCGCGTCTGCCTGTTCAGCGACCAGACCACGCACCTGCTGGCCGACGTCGGCGGCGCGTTCCCGTCGTCCAGCGGGTTCACGTCGCTCGAACCGGCCCGGTTCCTCGACACGCGTCCCGGCGCCAGCACGTTCGACGGAGCGTTCGCCGGCGACGGCAAGCTCGCCGGCGGGAGCGAGATCGCGCTCGACGTCGGCGGGCGCGGCGAGGTCCCCGACGACGCGACCGCCGTCGTGCTCGACGTGACCGTCAACGACCCCGAGAACTTCGGCTTCGCGACGATCTACCCGTGCGGTGTCGACCGCCCGAACGCGTCGAACCTCAACTTCGTGCCCGGCCAGACCATCCCGAACGCCGTCATCGTCGGCGTCGGCAGTGGCGGCCGGGTGTGCCTGTTCAGCGACCAGACGACGAACCTGATCGCCGACGTCGGCGGCTACGTCGACTGACTGACGTCGGCGGTGCGTCGATCGGCGACACTGTGCCGATGGGGACCACGCCGAAGGACGCCACCGACCACACGCGCCGAGCCAACGAGCCCGTCGAGCTCGGGTTCGACCCGGCCGACTTCGAGCGGGCCTCGAAGGGGCTCGTCGCCACCCACCCGACGGGGGCGATCGAGAGCGGCACGTCGGGTGGCCACGGCGTCGTGTGGGACATCAACCGCTACGACTTCATCGAGCGCGACTCGCCGAACCCCGACACGGTGAACCCGAGCCTGTGGCGTCAGGCCCAGCTGAACAACATCCACGGGTTGTTCGAGGTCGCCCCCGGCATCTGGCAGGCCCGCGGGTACGACATCTCCAACATCACGTTCATCGCCGGTGACACGGGATGGATCGTGATCGACCCGCTCACCGTCGAGCCGTGCGCCCGGGCGTGCCTCGACCTCGCCAACGCCCAGCTCGGCGAGCGGCCGGTCGTCGCCGTGATCTACACGCACAGCCACACCGACCACTTCGGCGGCGTGCTCGGCGTGACCAGCCAGGCCGACGTCGACGCCGGCCGCTGCCGGGTGATCGCGCCCGAGCACTTCATGCGCGAGACGATGGGCGAGAACGTGATCGCCGGGTACTCGATGACCCGTCGGGCGATGTACCAGTTCGGGCCGCTCCTGCCGGCCGGGCCGCGCCAGCACGTCGACTGCGGTCTCGGCAAGGCGATCCCGTTCTGGCCGCCCGGGCTGATCGCCCCCACCGAGGACATCACCCACACCGGCCAGGAGCTCGACATCGACGGGGTCCGGGTCGTGTTCCAGATGACACCCGAGGCCGAGGCGCCGGCGGAGATGAACTTCTTCTTCCCCGACCACGGGTGGCTGTGCACGGCGGAGAACTGCACCCACAACATGCACAACCTGATCCCGATCCGCGGGGCGCTGGCCCGCGACTCGCTGAAGTGGTCGAAGTACATCGGCGAGCTGATCGAGCTGTGGGGCGATCAGGTGGAGCTGATGTTCGCCTCGCACCACTGGCCCCGCTGGGGCAACGACGACGTCGTCGCCTACCTCCACCTGCAGCGCGACCTCTACAAGTGGGTGCACGACCAGACGATGCGTCACGCCAACCACGGCATGACCGCCGTCGAGATCGCCGAGGAGCTGTCGTTCCCACCCGAGCTGCGTTCCCAGTCCCACACGATCGGCTACTACGGGCACCTCGTCCACAACGTCAAGGCCGTCTACCAGCGCTACCTGAGCTGGTACGACGGCAACCCGGCGAACCTGTGGAAGCTCCCACCGGTCGAGGTCGGGAAGCGCTACGTCGAGGTCGCCGGCGGCGCCGACGACCTGCTCGCGTCCGCCCGCCGGGCCTTCGACGACGGCGACTACCGCTGGGTGGTCGAGCTGGTGAACCACCTCGTGTTCGCCGACCCGACCAACACCGAGGCACGCGAGCTGCAGGCCGACGCCTTCGAGCAACTCGGCTACCAGAGCGAGTCGGCCACGTTCCGCAACGCCTACCTCACCGGCGCCCAGGAGCTCCGCAACGGGACGCTCCCGGCCCGGCCGGCACGCCGCAACGGCTACCTCGACGCGATGTCGCCCGACCAGCTCTTCGACGCCCTGGCGGTGCGGTTGAAGTCCGAGGAGGTCGGCGGTCTCGCCGCGACCGTGAACGTGGTGTTCGCCGATCTCGACCAGCGATGGGTGGTGCAGCTGTCCAACCGCACCCTCCACGCCGTGCCCGGATCCCGCGACGCGCCCGACGTCACGGTCACGACCACCAAGCCGGCACTCGTCGCGATCACCTCCGACGAGCTGACGTTCGACGACGCCGTCGCGGCCGGCACCACCACGATCGACGGCGACCGGGCCGCCCTCGACGCGATCTTGGCCCACCTCGACACCTTCATGACCCAGTTCCCCCTCGTCGAACCCTGACCCCCGCTCGAACCGTCCGCGCCGATCGGCCGGATCCGGCCGATTCCGGCAGACGGTTCGGGGGGTGGGGTGGGTAGCGTCGCCGGCCGTGGGAGCTCGGCCGGTGATCGTCGCGTTCGGGGCGCTCACGGCGTGCCTCGCGGCCGGCTACGGGGTCCTGTTCACCGTGCTCGACGACTACCGCGAGGAGTACGGCATCGCGGAGGGGTCGCTCGGCGCGATCATCGGGATCGGGTTCGTCTCGGCGTTCGTCGCCCAGATCCTGCTCGCCCCGCTCGCCGACCGCGGCCACGCCCGCCGGATCGTGCTGCTCGGCGTGTTCG
>SKSP01000494.1 GCA_007122945.1 Ilumatobacteraceae bacterium
CACCGAGCCTGCCGCCACCGGCGACGGGTCCGGTGCACGCTGCACCGGGCGTGCCGAGCGGTGCACCGGTTTCCCCGCCGCCTCCGGCCGGCGTGCCGAGCGGTGCGCCGGTGCCCCCGCCGCCGCCCCCACCCGGGCCGCGCATCGACCTCCCGGTCCGGTCACGTTCGACGGGGCCGTCGGACCACGGTGAGGACCGTCTCGACCGCGACGGTGTGCCGGTGACCACCGGCGGCCGCCCGTCCGAGCTGAAGGCGGCGCTCGCCGCGTTCGACTCGGGCCGTCGCGGTGCCGGGCCCGAGAGCAACAACGGTCACCGGGACGATCCCGGTCCGGGT
Organism: Ilumatobacteraceae bacterium; assembly: GCA_007122945.1. Classification (GTDB taxonomy): domain Bacteria; phylum Actinomycetota; class Acidimicrobiia; order Acidimicrobiales; family Ilumatobacteraceae; genus SKSP01. The sequence goes on from SKSP01000494.1 coordinate 339, forward strand.
CACGGTGAGGAGACGTCGTGATGACGAGTGCCGCGGAGAACCTCAACTGGCTCGTCTCGCGCTTCGCGAGCCAGGTGGTCTCGGTCAATCAGGCGGTCGTCGTGTCGTCCGACGGGCTGCCGCTCGCGGTGTCCGACGCCGTCGAGCGGGAGACCGCCGAGCGTCTGGCCGCCGTGGCGTCCGGGATGATCGGGCTGGCGTACGGGTCGGCCGGCCGGTTCGGTGCCGGCGCCGTCTCCAACGTGATCGTCGAGATGGAGCGCGGGTGGCTCTTCGTCACCGGGATCCGGGACGGCTCGCTGATGTGCGTCGTCACCGACAAGAACGCGGACATCGGCACCCTCGGGTACGAGATCGCCGTGTTCGCCGACCGGGCGGGCGACGTGCTCACCCCCGGTGTCCGTAACGAGCTGAAGTCGCTGATGATGTCGAGGCGGTGACCCATGAACGACGAGACCCCGCTCCGGATCGACCTGCCACGCGACTCGTTCGACGACCACGCCCGTCAGGCGCTCGACGGGATCCTCGGCGCCGGGCTCGACGAGGGCATCGGCGCGGCGCTCGACGAGCCCACCGGCCAGCACCTGGCGATCCAGGTCCCGTCGGGCGTCGCTTCGCTCAACGGGACGTCCACCGCCGCCGAGCGCCACGACCCGCCGGCCCCGCGGGATGAACAACCCGATGACGAGGACGACCTCGACGCCGACGACGAGGACGTCACCGGTCGCCTGATCCGTCCGTACGCGATGACGGGGGGCCGCACCGGCGGTGACGGCCCGGACATCCCGCTGGAGGCCCAGGTGCTCGCCAGCTCGCAGGCCGCCGAATACCACGGTTCCTACCGGTGGGAGGCCGCCCGGCTGCTCGAGATGGTCGAGACGCCGATGGCGCTCGTCGAGATCGCCGCCCGGCTGGAGGTGCCGGTCGGGGTCGCCCGAGTGCTCGTCGGCGACCTCGTCGCCGACGGGTCGTTGATCATCCACCTCCCCCCACCCACGTCGTCGTTCACGAGTCTTCTGGAGCAGGTCCTCGATGGTGTCCGTGACCTCTGATCCCACGCCCGCCGAGCGGACGAAGATCCCCGTCAAGCTGGTCGTCGCCGGTGGCTTCGGCGTCGGCAAGACGACGTTCGTCGGCACGATCTCCGAGATCGAGCCGTTGCGCAGCGAGGCCGTCATGACCTCGGCGTCGAGCGGCGTCGACCACCTCGAGCTGGCCGCCGAGAAGACGACCACCACGGTGGCGATGGACTTCGGTCGGATCGGACTCACCGCCGACATCACGCTGTACCTGTTCGGGACGCCCGGGCAGGAGCGGTTCCACTTCATGTGGAACGAGCTCGCCCGGGGGGCGATCGGCGCGATCGTGCTCGCCGACACCCGCCGGCTGTCGGACTGCTTCTCGGCGGTCGACTACTTCGAGGGTCGCGACATCCCGTTCATCGTCGCCGTCAACACGTTCGACGGCCAGCGGGTGCACGCGCTCCCAGAGGTGCGCGAGGCCCTGCAGCTGGACGACACCGTGCCGATGATCTACTGCGACGCCCGGGTCCGTAACGACGTGAAGAAGGCGCTCGTGACCGTCGTCGAGCACGCCCTCGTCCGAGCGCGCGCCACCGCACCGACGGCCTGACGGTCGGGGCGTTCTGCGTCAGGAACAACGCCCGGCCCGACCGGGCGTCCTCGCTGACGCAGGAGCGGGGAGCGGAGCTGTGGGAGGCTGACCGGATGCGGGTCCACCTCGTCGACGGCACCTACGAGCTGTTCCGGCAGCACTTCGGGAGCGCTCGCGGCGGCGACGCCGGGCCGCGCGCCGCGACGATCGGCGTGCTGTCGTCCACGCTCGCGCTCCTCGACGACGGCGCCACCCACGTCGGGGTCGCGAGCGACCACGTCATCGAGAGCTTCCGCAACGACCTGTGGCCCGGCTACAAGACGAGCGAGGGGATGCTCCCCGAGTTGCTGGAGCAGATCCCCGTGCTCGAGGACGCCCTGGAGGCGATGGGTGTCACCGTGTGGGCGATGGTCGACCACGAGGCCGACGACGCGCTCGGCGCGGCGGCGCAGGTGGCGGCCGCCGACGAGCGGGTCGAGCAGGTGCTGATCGTGACCCCGGACAAGGACCTCGGTCAGTGCGTGGTCGGCCAGCGGGTGGTGCAGTTCGATCGCCGCAAGCGCGAGATCATCGACCACGACGCGGTCGTGGAGAAGTTCGGTGTCCCGCCGGCGTCGATCCCCGACTACCTGGCGCTCGTCGGCGACACGGCGGACGGATTCCCGGGTCTCGCCGGATGGGGTGCCAAGAGCGCATCGGCCGTACTGGCCCGCTACGGGCACATCGAGGACATCCCCGACCACGCCGGGCAGTGGGACGTGCCGGGGTTGCGCGGTGCGCCGAAGCTGGCGGCGACGCTCGCCGAGCAGCGCGACCTGGCCCTGCTGTTCCGCAGGATCGCAACGGTCGACACGTCGGTGGAGGTCGGGACGGTCGACGACTGGCGCTGGGCCGGGCCGACCGCGCGGTTCGCGACCGTCGCCGAGGGTCTCGGTGCACCCGAACTCGCCGGACGCGCGGAGCGCCTCGCAGGCTCCGCCGGCTGAGGTGACGACCAGGCGATCTGCGGCACACGGACGATGCCGATGAAGGCTGCTCCCTTCCGGGCCTGACCTGATTCACGGGCGCCCGTTGCACAGGACCCGGTCG
>SKSP01000393.1 GCA_007122945.1 Ilumatobacteraceae bacterium
ACCAACTCAGTGACACCGCAGCGCTCACCGGCGAGACGATCAAGATCGCCCGCAACGCCAACGAGGTCAAGCAACTCCTGAGCCAGCCCGGCCCCGGTGTGGTGATGGCAATGATCCAGAAGTACCGCGACACCGACAACGGTGGCGACGGACTGTCGGGCAGCGAAGCGTTCGGCACGCTCAACGAGTCCGACTCGATCCTCGTGATGGTCGACGAGGCCCACCGTTCGCACGGCTCGGCGCTCCACGCCAACTTGATGAACGCGCTCCCCAATGCAGCACGCATCGGGTTCACCGGCACGCCGATCATCATGGGAAAGCGCAAGAAGACCCTCGAGATCTTCGGCGGATACCTCGACCGGTACACGCTCACCGAGTCCGAAGCGGACGGCTCGACCGTGCCGATCTTCTACGAAGGCAAGACCACCGACGCCGCCATCGCGGGCGCATCGAAGATGGACGACGTGTTCGCCCGCTGGTTCTCCGGGCTCACCGACGACCAGCGCGAGCTGCTCCAGAAGAAGTACGCCACAACGGCCCAGGTGCTCGAAGCACCCGAGATGATCGCCGCCAAGGCGCGCGACATCCTGCGCCACTACGTCAGCACCGTCATGCCGGACGGCTTCAAGGGCATGATCGTCGCCACCAGCCGCAAAGCCTGCCTCCGCTACTTCGACGCCCTCAACGTCGCCCGCGACGAACTTGTCACCGAGATCGAGGCGTTCCTCGCCGAGGACGACGGTCGCCCGTACGACCAGCTCGATGTCGACGAGCAGTTCCTCCGCAACGCCGCCGGGCAGCTCGACCTGCTGCGCCACCTCGACTTCGCGCCGGTCATCTCGGCGGATCACAACGACCCACCCGAGTATCACCCGTGGAGCGACAAGCTCCGCCAGACGGTTCGCATCAACCTGTTCAAGCGGCCGCTCGGCGCCGCCACCGAGAAGACCGATCCGCTCGCGATCCTGATCGTCAAATCGATGCTGCTGACCGGCTTCGACGCACCCCACGCCCAGGTGCTGTACCTCGACCGGCTCATCCAGGAAGCCGAACTGCTCCAAGCCATCGCCCGCGTCAACCGCACCGCACCGAAGAAGTCGTACGGATTGGTCGTCGACTACTACGGCGTCGCCGGTCAACTCACCCAGGCCCTCGCCGCCTACACGAGCACCGATGGTGAGATCGACCCCGATGTCGACGGCGCACTTCGCCCGCTCGTCGCCGAGATCGCCAAACTCGACCCGCAGCGCGAACGCATTCGCCAGCTCTTCGTCCAACGAGGCGCCGACCCGTCGACCGACACGATCGAGGACTGCATCCTGCTCCTCGAAGACGAACGTCTCCGCGCCGAGTTCGACGTCGGGCTCAAGCAGTTCATGTCCACCTTCGACACTGTGCTCCCGAGGCCTGAGGCGCTGCCGTTCGTCGAAGCGGTCAACCTGTACGGAGAGATCCAGGTCCTGACTCGCCGCCGTTATCGAGACGGCGTCAACGGCGACTTCGACCCGCACAAGTACAAGGAGAAGGTGCGCCGTCTGATCGACCAGCACATCACCGTGCTCGACCTCTCGCAGCGGATCGCTCCGATCAAGGTCACCGACGCCGAGTTCGCCGCACACTGAGGTTGACCCGGTCTGGCGGACGGGTTGGTTATGCGGCGATGCCGTCACCGCGACGGTAGTACAGGTTCTCGTGTTCGACGGGTGAGTTGTAGTTGATCGTCGAGTGCAGCCGGCGGGTGTTGAACCAGCCTTCGATCCAGCGGATCAGATCGCGGCGGGCCTCGGCGCGAGTCGCCCATCGACGCCGGTTGGCGAGCTCCCGCTTGAGCGTCCCGAAGAACGACTCGGCCGCGGCGTTGTCCCAGCACACCCCGGTCGCTCCCATCGACTGGACCACCCCGTGACGTTCGCACAGCTCACCGAACGCGTCCGACGTGTACTGAGAGCCGCGGTCGCTGTGGAACACCGCCCCGGCGACGTGACCGCCGCGAGTCGCCACGGCCATGTCGAGCGCGTCGGCGACGAGTTCGGTGCGCATGTGGGCAGCGACCGACCAGCCGATCACCCGACGCGAGTACAAGTCGATGACGGTGGCCAAGAACAGCCAGCCCTCACCAGTACGCAGGTACGTGATGTCGCCACACCAGGCCACATCGGGTGCGACCGGGTCGAAGTCCCGACCCAACCGGTCCTCGGCGGCGGTCGCTGCTCGGTCGACGATCGTGGTGCGTACCTTGCGTCGCCCGGTCTCGCCTTCCCAGCCGTGGGTGCGCATGATCCGAGCAACCCGCTTGCGGCCAACCCGGAAGCCTTGCTTGGCGAGCCAACGATGCACCCGCGGTGCACCATAGGTGCGGTCCGAGCACTCCCAGATCGCCTCGATCTCGATCGCCAACTGGCGGTCGGTCAGCTCACGCTCCGACGGCGGACGATTAGCCCAGTCGTAGAACCCCGACCGCGAGACCTCCAACACCTCACACATCTGCGCGATCGACCAGTCGTTGTCGTCGTTGGCCTGCTCCTCAGCGATGAACGAGTAGATCGCCATCACCCGTTCCTCGGGTCGCTTGCCGAGAAGTAGGCCACTGCTTTTCCCAAGATGTCGCGCTCCCGGCGGACCCGCTCGAGCTCGCGCTTGAGGTCCCGGATCTCGGCGCGTTCTTCGACCGTGGGCGCCCCCTCGGCTTCCTCGCGGGCCTGACGAACCCAGTTCCCCAACGACGAATCATGAATGTTCAACTCGCGGGCGACCTTCGCGATCTGACCGCCCGAGTCGTGCACCATCTGCACGGCCTCAGCCTTGAACTCCTCAGTGAACTTCCGCCGAGACCGGCGGCTACTCGATGCTGACATGGACACTCCAATCCGGGCTCACGCCCTCAAGGTAGGTGTCCGCCAGACCGGGTCAACCTCAGAGGGCGTCGCAGGGTCGGTCGGTGTAGAAGATGCCGGTGTCGACGGTGCGGCCTTGGGTGGCCATGGCGGTGTGGGCGTAGGCGAGGTCGACGTGTTCGGTGACGTAGTGGGCGG
>SKSP01000480.1 GCA_007122945.1 Ilumatobacteraceae bacterium
CTGCGGATCCACGGCATGGTCGACCGCGAGATCGAGCTCGACTTCGACGACCTGCTCCGGCGCGAGCAGGTCGAGCGCCACGTCACGATCTCGTGCGTGTCGAACGAGGTCGGGGGCGGGCTGATCGGCACCGCCCGTTGGCAGGGTGTGATGCTCGCCGACGTGCTCCGCGAGGCCGGTGTCGACCCGGCCGCCGAGCAGCTCGTCAGCCGGTCGTTCGACGGGTGGACGTGCGGGACACCGGTCGCCGCGGTGCTCGACGGACGCGACGCCATGCTCGCCTACGCCATGAACGGCGAGCCGCTGCCCGACCGCCACGGGTACCCGGTTCGCATGGTCGTCCCCGGCCTGTTCGGCTACGTGTCGGCGACCAAGTGGGTGACCGAGATCGAGCTGACCACCTGGGACGCCTTCGACGCGTACTGGACCACCAGGGGGTGGGCCGAGCAGGCACCGGTCAAGACGATGACCCGGATCGATCGTCCTCGCCGCGGATCGACGTGGCCCGCCGGTCCGGTCGACGTCGCCGGTGTCGCGTGGGCCGTGCACCGGGGGATCTCCGCCGTCGAGGTGCGCATCGACGACGGCCCGTGGCGCGAGTGCGAGCTGGCCGGGGTGCCGAGCGACGACACGTGGCGGCAGTGGCGCTACCGCTGGGACGCGACGCCCGGCGAACACGTGGTGGAGGCACGTGCGGTCGACGGCGACGGCGTGCCCCAACCCTCCGAGCCTCGCCCCCCGGCGCCCGACGGTGCCCAGGGCTACCACCGGGTGCGGTTCATCGTCGAGGGGTGAGCGTCGGGCCCCTCAGCGGCGCAGGTCGTCGGCCTTCGCGTCGAGGGCGCTGATCAGCTCGTCGAAGCTCTTCTGGAAGCTGTCGACACCTTCGGACTCGAGTCGCGCGGCGACGTCGTCGGTGTCGATCCCGACGTCGGCGAGCGCGGCCCACACCCGGTCGGCCTCGGCGGGGTCGGCATCGACCGTGCGCGCCAAGGTGCCGTGATCGTCGAACGCTTCGAGCGTGTCCTCGGGGAGCGTGTTCACCGTGTCGGGTCCGATCAGCTCGTCGACGTAGAGCACGTCGGAGTACGCGTCGTTCTTGGTGCCGGTGCTCGCCCACAGCGGACGCTGCACCCGAGCACCGCGGGCGGCGAGGGCGTCCCACCGCGGGCCGCTGAACGCCTCGCGGAACAGCCGGTAGGCGAGCCGGCCCTGGGTGACGGCGGCACGCCCGCGGAGCTCGAGCGCCTCGGGTGTGCCGATCGCCTCCAGGCGCCGGTCGACCTCGGTGTCGGTGCGGCTGATGAAGAAGCTGGCGACGCTCGCGATCCGCGACAGGTCGGCGTCGGGATCGGCGGCGCGCTCCTCGAGGCCCGAGAGGTACGCCTCGATGACCGCGGCGTAGCGGTCGAGGCTGAAGATCAACGTCACGTTGATGTTGCGGCCCTCGGCGATCATCGACCGGATCGCGGGCAGCCCGGCCTCGGTCGCGGGGATCTTCACCATCAGGTTGCGGCGGGCGATCCGTTCGTGCAGTTCGCGCGCCGATCGTTCCGTGCCCTCGGTGTCGTGGGCGAGGCCGGGATCGACCTCGACGCTGACGTAGCCGTCGAGCGCGTCGGTGCCTTCGTAGGTGACGTCGAAGACGTCGCAGGCGCCGTGGATGTCGGCGATCACGAGATCCCAGTAGGCGTCGGCGACGGGCGTGTCGGGATCGTCGACCAGTGACGCGAACTGGGCGTCGTAGTCGTCGGAGCCGGTGATCGACTTCTGGAAGATCGTCGGGTTCGAGGTCAGGCCTCGCACCCCCCGGTCGCGCATCGTCGCCAGCTCTCCCGAGGTCAGGTAGCTGCGCCGCAGGTTGTCGAGCCACGGGCTCTGGCCGAACTCCTCGGCGAGGCGGAGCAGACGGGTCATGACGACCTCCCGGGTTCGGTGGTGGGTTCGGTGGTGTGGACGGTGGCGATCTGCGTGGCGATCTCGGTGGCGCGAGCGACGACCTCGTCGACGTCGATGCCGAGACGCCGGAGCACCTCGTCGCCCGGGGCGCTGGCTCCGAACCGGTCGATGCCGATGGACCGGTCGGCCCAGGTCGCCCAGCCGAACGTGGTCGCCGCCTCGACCGACAGCACGGGAACCCCGGGTGGGAGCACCTCGTCACGGTACGCGCGGTCCTGACGGGCGAAGCGGTCCCAGCTGGGCAGGCTGACGACTCGCGCGGCGACCCCGGCGCCGGCGAGCCGCTCGGCTGCGTGGACGCACACCGCGACCTCGCTGCCGGTCCCGAGCAGGACGACCGCTGGCGGGTCGTCGGGGTCCCGGACGATGCCTGCACCCCGTGCGACCGCCGTGCCGTCGGTGACGACCTCGACCTTCTGGCGGGTCAGCACCAGAGCCGTGGGGCCGTCGTGGTCGACGGCGGCCCGCCAGGCCGTCACGGTCTCGTTGGCGTCCGCCGGCCGGATCACCTGCAGCCCGGGGATCGCCCGGAGCGTGGCGAGGTGCTCGACCGGTTGGTGGGTGGGGCCGTCCTCGCCGACGCCGACCGAGTCGTGGGTGAACACGAAGCACGCCTTGGCGCCCGACATCGACGCCAGGCGCACGGGCGGGCGCATGTAGTCGAGGAACACGAAGAACGTCCCGCCGACCGGGAGCACCCCGCCGTGGCGGGCCATCCCGACCATCGCCGCCCCCATCGCGTGTTCGCGGACCCCGTAGTGGATCTGGCGGCCGCCCGGCGCGTCGGCACCTTGCACGACTGCGTCGGCCAGCTTCGTGCCGGTGTTCCCGGTGAGGTCGGCGGATCCCGCGACGAGTCCGGGGAGTCCGGCGGCCGAGGCGTCGAGCGCCGCCTGGACGGCCTGCCGGGTGGCGAGCGTCTCGCCGCGTTCGTAGGTGGGCAGGTCGGCCTCCCAACCGGGCACGCCCCCGCCCGACCAGGCGGCGGTCCACTCGGGCGTGGTGCGGACCTCCTCGGTGCGCTCCAGCCATTCGGCGCGCGCGGCCGCGCCCCGGGTGCCGACGGCGTCGC
>SKSP01000307.1 GCA_007122945.1 Ilumatobacteraceae bacterium
CGGCGAGCATCCTCGTCGCGACCATGCGGCGCCTCCACCTCGACCGGGTCACCATCGGAACCCCGGTCGGCGACGCCGAGCCATGATGCGGCGCACGCGTCATCCGTCGAGCCAGGGTCGCCCGAGCGCACCGGTGCGGCTCTACGGCAGGCGGGTCGTGCTGCGCCCGCTCGCACCCAGCGACTTCGCGGCGTGGAGCGAGGTGCGTCGGCGCAACGAGGACTGGCTGCTCCCGTGGGAGCCGCAGCGCCACCCGGGCCACGCCGACCCGGCGCGCGACCGGAGCGCGTTCGCCGCGCGGTGCACGGCCCGGGACCGCGACCGGAACGCGGCCGCCTCGTACGCGTTCGGGATGTTCGTCGGCGAGCGCGGCGAGCGGCTCGCCGGCGAGGTCAACCTCAACAACATCGTGCGCGGCGCGATGCAGGCCGGGACGATCGGCTACTGGATCGACCGCGAGCTGGCCGGACAGGGCTACACCGCCGAAGCGGTGGCGGTCGTCACCCGCTTCGCGTTCGAGCAGCTGCACCTCCACCGCCTCGAGGTCTGCATCGTGCCCCGCAACGACAACAGCCGACGGGTGATGGACAAGCTCGCCTTCCGGTGCGAAGGGCTGGCCGAGCGGTTCCTCGAGATCGCCGGGGTCTGGGAGGACCACCTGCGGTACGCGATCACCCTCGAGGAGTGGAACGCACGCCGCACCGAACTCGTGCGCGCGTGGATGCACGCGCCCGAGCCGGCGGACGACGGCTGAGCGGGGCGGTCAGCCCTCGCCGGCGAGGCGGAACGCTTCGGCGCGGTCCTGGCGCATCTTCGTGCGCCGTTTCCACATCTTCGTCTTCCAGTGGCGCCGGCCGCGGCTGCGCTTGGCGAGCTTGGTCTTGGCGACCTCGGCGTCGTGGTGGTGCATGGGCTTCCAGGCCGCACCGGGTTCGTGCACGTCCTCTGGGTCCAGTCCGGCGCTCACCTGGTTCGCGACCTGGTTGAGCTCCACGTGGATCCGATGCCGTTCGCCATGGGCGTGGGCACGGACCTCCTGCTTGGGCGGCAACGGCACCTCGGTGGTGCGATGGCGCTGGCTCATGCGGGCTACCTCCTGTGTGGTGTGGTGTAGCTCCTCCCCGTGACCGAACCCTACAACACCCACCGGGGGGCCATCAGGGGCATTGGTCCCGAACCGGACGACCCGCCGCGGCCCCGCGACGGTCGCGGCGACGGGCCGGCGTCACGATCGCTTGGAGATCCGCCGCTGGAGCGCGGCGAGCCGCTCGGCGAACCACGGTTGCCGGGTGCTCCACAGCTGTGGCTCGAGCTCGCGCGCGACCGCCGCGGGGTGATCGGCGATGGCGCCCATGTCCGCGATCGTGCGCTTCGTGGTGATCGCCAATTCCCGTGGCGCCGCAGCCGCCCGAGCGGCCATCTCGTGGGCCACGTCGAGCAGGGCGTCGTCGTCGACGCACCGATGCGCGATCCCGAGCCGCTCGGCCTCCGCACCGTCGAGCACCTCGCCGAACACGACGGTCGCCATCGCCGTCTGCGGACCGGCGAGCCGGCGCAACATCCACGTGTGACCGCCGCCCGGATGGATGCCGAGCTGCAAGAAGCGCGTGTCGAACTTCGCTCGCCGGGCGGCGATCCGGACGTCGCAGCCGAGCGCGAGGTTCATCCCGGCCCCCACCGCGGCACCGTTCACCGCGGCGATCGTCGGCAGCGGGCTCCGGGCGATGCGCAAGAAGCCCTCGTAGATGTCGCCGAGGCTGTCGCCGGTCGCCTCGGCGAGGTTGCCCAGGTTCGCACCGGCGCAGAACGCCGGTGGTGTCCCGGTGACGACGACGGCGCCGACCGACTCGTCGGCCTCGAAGGCCTCCATGGCGTCGAGGATCTCGGCCACCATCGGTGCCGTCAGCGTGTTGCGCTCGTCGGGGTTGTCGAGGGTCAAGGTCGCGACGCCGTCGCGGGTCGAGGTCTGCACCAGTGCCATGGCCGGCAGTCTTGCAGTTCGGACGTCGGGAGCGGCAGGGCGACGGAGCGCGCCCTCCGGGGCGGCAGTAGCCTCGGCGCGGATGCTCGACCACGTCTTCACCGATGCGATCAGCGCGCTGCGCGACGCGTTCGAGTCCGCGTTCCTCGAGCGGCAGGCGTTCGAGGAGCACTTCCAGGTCGACGTCCTGCTCGGTGATCTCAGCTGGGAGACGAGCTACGGCCTCCCGGGAGAGGGCGAACCGCCACGGGTGGTCGCCCACATCACGTTCGACTGGCCGACGTGGAGCCAGACCGCGTACCGGCGGTGGTACGTCGACGAGGAGCTCGAGACGCGGCCGGCGATCGAGATCGAGGTCGTGCTGCGCATCCAACGACTCGCCGAGGCGCCGGCGGTGTCGGTCGTGTTCGACGCGCTGCCGTCGGCGACCCCGCCGATCGGCGACGAACGACTCGAGCGCGCCGGGCTGACCGTCGAGGCCGGTCACCTCGACCCCGCCGACGCCGTGATCCCCGGGGTCTCCGAACACGCCGTCGAGATCACCTACGAGGGGCTCTACGAGCTCGCCGAGGAGACCCTCGCCGACGGTGCCAGCACGCTGCTCGACGAGCACTTCGGCACACTCGGTGGCTGGATCGCCTCGACCCTCGTCCGGCTCGGCGACCTCCACTTCGCCTACCTCCCCGCCGACGACTGACGCGCTCCCCCCACGCGGCGCCCCGGCCCCACCCACCGACTCCGTCCACCGACCGCCCACCCCACCGACCGCCCACCGACTCTGAGTCGCCCACGGCCGGCATCACCGGCAGCCAGCGACTCTGTGTCGCTCCGCTGCTGATCCGGGGGCGCGAACTGTCCGGGCGCGATCTCTCCCGGGGCGGTCGACGGAGCTGGGTGTCGGAGCGGGGTGTCGGAGCGGGGTGTCGGAGCGGGGTGTCGGAGCGGGGTGTCGGGGCGGGGTGTCGGCCATGATGGGACGATGAGCGATCCCGTGCTGTACGAGGTGGCCGAGCGCATCGCCACCATCACCCTCAACCGACCCGAGGCC
>SKSP01000135.1 GCA_007122945.1 Ilumatobacteraceae bacterium
CAGCTCGAGGGTGGGATAGTGACCGGCCCGGCTCTGGGCGAGGCTTTTCTCGGCAGCCTCCAGGTCAAAGCGTGCCGCCACCACATTGAGATTGTTGGCCTGTGCCTGAATGACCCAGGCTTCGGGGTCCGCCGGGACGGCGGTCTCGTCGGTCGCGGTCTCGTCCGCCACCGTCTCGTCGGTCGTCGCGGTCTCGTCGGTCGCGGTCTCGTCCGCCACCGTCTCGTCGGTCGCGGTCTCCTCGGACATGGCGGCCCACTCGGACTGGCTCATGACCGAGCCGTCGGCGGCGTGCCACTCCATCTCGCCGGTCTCGGCGTTGGTGATCCACTGACCCTCGGCGTACTCGACGTCGGGGTCCAGATCGGCGTCGCCACCGGCCGGGACACCCTCGGCGACCTGGGTCTCGGAGCGGATGTCGACGCGCACGCCCGTGAGGCGCGCGGCCAGGCGCGCGTTCTGTCCCTCGCGGCCGATCGCCAGGCTGAGCTGGTGATCGGGGACGATCACGTCGGCCTGGGTGCCGTCGTCGCTGATGTTCACCTGGTTCACCTTCGCCGGCGACAACGCCTTGGCGACGAAGTCGGGCAGGTCCTCGCTGAACGGGATGATGTCGATCTTCTCGCCGCGCAGCTCGGTGACGACCATGCGCACCCGGGCGCCGCGGGCGCCGACGCACGCGCCCACCGGGTCGACGTTGTGATCGTTGGACCACACCGCGATCTTGGTGCGATGCCCTGGCTCGCGAGCGCACGCCTTGATCTCGACGATGCCGTCGGCGATCTCGGGGACCTCGAGCTCGAACAGTCGCTTGATGAGGCCCGGGTGGGTCCGGCTCACCACGATCTGGGGGCCCTTGGCGGTCTTGCGGACCTCGACGATGTAGGCCTTCGACCGGTCGCCCGGCTGCGGGCGCTCGAAGGGCACCTGTTCGGCCTGGGGGAGCAGGGCCTCGACCCGGCCCAGGTCGAGCAGCGTGTAGCGGGTGTCGGTCTGCTGGATGATGCCGGTCACGAGATCGCCCTCGCGGTTGGCGTACTCCTCGAACTTGCGGTCGCGCTCGACCTCGCGGATGCGCTGACCCATCACCTGCCGGAAGGTCTGGGCGGCGATCCGGCCCAGTTCCTCCTTCTTCGGGGTGTCGTCGCGCTCGTTCACCCAGTTGCCGTCCTCGTCGAGGTCGTAGGCGGTGAACGTGACCTCCATCGTGACGGGGTTGACCTCGACCACGACCTCGTCGGCCGCGCCGGCACGGCGCTTGTAGGCCGACGCCAGGGCGTCGACCAGGACGTGCAACAGGTCGTCCTCGCTCATGCCCTTCTCCTGGGCGAGCAAGCGGATGGCTTCGCTCATGTCGAGGTTGCTCACGACGCGTGGTTCTCCTTGTGCTTCGTCGCCGACCGCTCCTGCGGCGTGCGCTTCGAGCCGGACTTCGGCTTCTGCTTCTTCGGACCGCCCGGCTTCGGTGCGGGGCCCCACTCGAACACCGTCCGGGCGCGGTCGATCTGGTCGTACGACACGACACGTTCGTCGGATCCGGGCACCTCGGCATCACCGGTCCGCACGGTGATCGTGGTGTCGTCGGCGGCGACCAGCACGCCGTCGAGCCGGCGTCGATCGCTGGCGACGCCCGTCAGACGGAGGGTGACGCGCTTGCCGACCTCGCGACGGAAGTGCGCAGGGGTCCGCATCGAGCGCTCGAGGCCCGGGCTCGAGACCTCGAGGGTGTAACGACCCGGTACCGGATCGGTGTGGTCGAGCTCGCGCGACAGCAGCCGGGTCGCCAGCGCGAGCGTGTCGAGATCGACGCCTCCGCTGCTGCCCGGCGGCGTGTCGAGCGTGACCCGGAGCGTGCCGCCGCGCTGCTCGACGTCGTACACGTCGAGGTCGAGGTCGGTCGCGATCGGGGCCACGAGTGATCGGACGCGTTCGATGACCGGACCGTCGCCGGGAGCCGGTGTGCTGGGGTGCTGGGCCATCGAAATGCCTCCTTTCACAGAACGAGGCGTGGGGCGGACCCCACGCCTCTCGGTCGTCTCAACCAAACAGGGACCATCGACTATACCGTGCGACCGGCGGTCCAGGGCCGGTGCCGCCCGCGGTCCGGCCGGTATGTTGCCGGGGTGCTCCGGATGTCGACGCTGTTCCTCCGTACGCTGCGCGACGACCCCGCCGACGCCGAGGTCGCCTCGCACCGACTCCTCGTACGGGGCGGGTACGTGCGGCGGGCCGCCCCGGGCGGGTTCACGTGGCTGCCGCTCGGGTGGATCGTGTACCGCAACGTCGAACGGGTGGTCCGCGAGGAGATGGACGCCGCCGGGTTCCAGGAGGTCCACTTCCCCGCTCTGCTCCCGCGCGAGCCGTACGAGGCGACCGGACGCTGGACCGAGTACGGCGACACGCTGTTCCGTCTGACGGACCGTCGCCACAACGACTTCCTCCTCGCCCCGACCCACGAGGAGATGTTCACGCTCCTCGTGAAGGACCTGTACTCGTCGTACCGCGACCTGCCGCTCGTCATCTACCAGATCCAGACCAAGTACCGCGACGAGGCCCGCCCGCGCGCCGGCCTGCTGCGCGGCCGCGAGTTCGTGATGAAGGACTCCTACTCGTTCGACGTGGACGACGAGGGCCTCCAGCGCTCCTACGACCGGCACCGGGCCGCGTACGTGCGGACGTTCGACCGGTTGGGCCTGCCCTACGTGATCGTGTCGGCGATGTCGGGAGCGATGGGCGGGTCGGCCAGCGAGGAGTTCCTCGCCACCCTCGACGCCGGGGAGGACACCTTCGTGCGCTGCACGTCGTGCTCGTTCGCCGCCAACGTGGAGGCCGTCGAGGTCCCCGCCCCCGAACCGCAGCCGGTCGCCGACGCGCCCGACGCCGTCGTCGCCGACACGCCCGACACCCCCACGATCGCCAACCTGGTCGATTTCCTCAACGCCCACGACCACCTCCGTCGGCCCGACCGGGACTGGGTCGCCGCCGACACGTTGAAGAACGTGGTGTTCACACTCCGACATCCCGACGGCACCACCGAGCCGCTCGCCGTCGGCGTCCCGGGCGACCGCGACGTCGACCTCAGGCGCCTCGAGGCCCAGGTCGCACCGGCGGTCCCCGAGGCGTTCGGCGAGGCCGACTTCGCCGCGCACCCGCAGCTCGCCAAGGGCTACATCGGCCCGGAGGCGCTCGGGATCGGATCGACCACCGGCATCCGCTACCTCGTCGACCCGCGCGTCGTCACCGGCACGCGCTGGGTGACCGGCGCCAACATCGCCGGCCATCACGTGGTCGGCCTCGTCGCCGGACGCGACTTCACGCCCGACGGCACGATCGAGGCGGCCGACGTGCGCGCGGGCGACGCGTGTCCGGCCTGCGGCTCGGCGCTCGAGCTCGCCCGCGGCATCGAGATCGGCCACATCTTCCAGCTCGGCCGCAAGTACGCCGAGGCACTCGGGCTAACGGTGTTGGACGCCGACGGTCACCAGGTCACGGTGACGATGGGCTCGTACGGCATCGGCGTCTCGCGAGCGGTCGCGGCGATCGCCGAGGCCACCCACGACGAGTCCGGACTGTGCTGGCCGCGCGAGATCGCCCCCGCCGACGTCCACCTCGTCGTCGCCGCCAAGGCCGGCGGGCCGCAGACCGCGGCCGCCGAGCGGCTCGCAGCAGCGCTCGACGACGCCGGCGTCCGCGTCCTGTTCGACGATCGGGAGGGGCTGTCGGTCGGCGTCAAGTTCAAGGACGCCGAGCTGCTCGGGGTCCCGACGATCGTGGTCGCGGGCCGCGGTGTCACCGACGACGCGGCGTCGAGCACGGTCGAGGTGAAGGACCGCCGCACCGGCGAACGGGTCGACGTCCCGCTCGTCGAGGTCGTCGAGCACCTGCGGGCCGTCTGCGCCCACTGACTGTCGTGCGGCTCGACGTCGCGTCGGCGTGGCGACGACTGGTGAGCCCCGGACCGTGACGACGAGTAGCGTCGTCGCACGGTGAGCACGACCGAGTCCCCGTCCGTCACGGGCCTGACCGCAGCCGAGGTCGCGCAACGCGTCGCCGAGGGGCGCGTGAACGAGCGACCACCGGGGCCCACCCGAACGCTCGGTCAGATCCTGCGGGCCAACGTGTTCAATCCGGTCAACGCGATCATGCTCACGCTGTTCGGCACGATCCTGATCGCCGGGTTCCCGCGGGACGGCTTGTTCGTCGGCGTCGTGTTGTCGAACACGATCATCGGCATCGGCCAGGAGCTCAAGGCCCGACACGAGCTCCGCAAGCTCGAGGTCCTGAACGCACCCCGCACGCGTGTGCTGCGCGACGGCGAGGTCGTCGAGGTGGCGGTGGACGAGGTCGTGCAGGACGACGTGGTCGATCTGGGCCCGGGGGACCAACTCGTCGTCGACGGCGAGGTGCTGGACGCCGAGGGGCTCGAGCTCGACGAGTCGCTGCTGACCGGCGAGTCCGACACCGTCGTCAAGGCGCCGGGCGACATGGTGCTGTCGGGCAGCTTCGTCGTGGCCGGGGGCGGCCGGGCCCGGGCGACCAACGTGGGGGCCGCCTCCTACGCCAGCAAGCTGACGGTCGAGGCCACCGAGTTCAAGCTGGTCAACAGCGAACTCCGGGCGGGCATCAATGCGATCCTGCGGTGGCTGATCGTGCTGATCCCGCCGGTCACCCTGCTGCTGCTGTGGCGGCTGCTCGGCATCGACGGCCCGTGGCAGGAGGCCCTGCAGGGTGCCGTCGCCGCCGCCGTCGCGATGGTGCCCGACGGGCTCGTCCTGCTGACCAGCCTGGCGTTCGTCGCGGGTGTGCTGGCGCTCGCCCGCCGACAGGCGCTGGCGAAGGAGCTCGCCACGGTCGAGCTGCTCGCCCGGGTGGACACGCTCTGCCTCGACAAGACCGGCACGATCACCACCGGGGAGATCTCCTTCGGCGAGATCGTGCCGATGAGCGGCGCGTCGGCCGACGAGGCAGCGGGCGCGCTCGGCGCCGTCGCCCACGCGGACCCGCGTCCGAACCCGACGATGGCGGCGATAGCTGGCGCGGTCGCCCGCCCCGACGGCTGGACCATCACCGCCGTCGAACCGTTCTCCTCGGCGCGCAAGTGGGCCTCGGTGGGCTGCGACGACGGTGTCTGCTACTGGCTCGGCGCGCCCGACATCGTGCTGCCCGACGACGACACCGCGGCGCGCGAGCGGGTGCAGTGCGAGTCGGAGTCGGGCAGGCGCGTGCTCGCACTCGTCCGGGCGCCGGGTGGCGAACCGGCCCGGCTCGCGGACGACCGGCGGACGGTCGCGTTGGTGCTGCTCGAGGACACGGTCCGCCCCGACGCGCGCGAGATCCTCGGCTACTTCGTCGACCAGGAGGTCCAGCTGCGCATCATCTCCGGCGACGGGGTCGCCACCGTCGTCGCCGTCGCGGAGCGCGCCGGGGTCCCCGGCACCGAGCGGTACGTCGATGCCCGAACCCTGCCGGACGATCCCGAGGGGCTGGCCGCAGCGATGGGCGACACCGTCGTGTTCGGTCGCGTCACACCGCACCAGAAGCGCGCGATGGTCCAGGCGCTGCAGCGCCGGGGCCACGTGGTCGGCATGACCGGCGACGGCGTCAACGACGTGCTCGCCCTGAAGCGCGCCGACATGGGGATCGCGATGGGTTCGGGGAGCTCGGCCACCCGAGCCGTCGCCGACCTCGTGCTCCTCGACAACCGCTTCGCCACCTTGCCGCGTGTGCTGGCCGAGGGCCGCAAGGTGATCAACAACATCGAGCGGGTCAGCAACCTGTTCGTCACCAAGGCCGTGTACGCGGTGCTGCTCGCGGCGATCATCGGCCTCCAGGACGTCGACTTCCCGCTGCTCCCCCGCCACCTCACCCTGATCGGCACGTTCAGCATCGGTGTGCCCGGCTTCTTCCTCGCTCTCGCACCCAACACCGACCTGGTGAGACCCGGCTTCCTCCGACGCGTCCTGCGGTTCTCGATCCCGGCGGGCATCGCCGCCGCGGCCGCCGCGACGATCACCTATCAGATCGCCCGCACCACCGACGGTGTCGACCTGGCCGAGGCCCGCACCGCCACCGCGATCGCGCTGCTCGCGGTCGGCCTCGTGATCCTCGTCGTGATCAGTCAGCCGCTGCGGGCCTGGAAGCTGGGCCTGGTGGCGGTGATGGCCGCCTCGTACACAGCGGTCATGCTGATCGGACCGCTGCAGGACTTCTTCGAGCTGTCGCCGCCGCCGACCGCGGTGTGGGGACCGATGGCGGTCGTGATCGGGATCTGCTCGGCGCTCGTCGTCGCGATCCCTGCCACCAACCGGCGCTTCCCGCTGTGAACACGCCCGCCAGACCCGATATCCGCCTCGTCGACCGGGAGCGTCTGGCGCGCCTCCACGCGCGCGAAGAAGAGCGGTTCGTCGAGCTGCACCCCCGTTCGGCCGAGTTGGCCACCGAGGCGCGTCGGCACCTGCTCGCCGGTGTGCCGATGCCGTGGATGACGCGTTGGCCGGGCGCGTTCCCGGTGTTCGTGGCCGAAGCGCACGGTGGCTCGTTCGTCGACGTCGACGGCCACCGGTACGTCGATCTGTGCCTGGGGGACACCGGTGCGATGACCGGCCACGCGCTCGACGCCGTCACCGACGCCGTCGCCGAGCGAGCAGGTCGCGGGATCACGACGATGCTGCCCGGCACCGACGCGGCGTGGGTGGCGGCCGAGCTCGCCCGGCGCTTCGGCCTCCCGAACTGGCAGATGGCGATGACGGCGACCGACGCGAACCGGTTCGTGCTGCGCTACGCCCGCCACCTCACCGGTCGCCCGAAGGTCGCCGTGATGGACTGGTGCTACCACGGCACCGTCGACGAGACGCTGGCGGTGCTCGACGACGACGGTCGGGTCGTGAGCCGGCCCGGCGCGATCGGCCCGCAGGCCGACCCGGCGACGACGACCCGGGTCGTCCCGTTCAACGACCTGGACGCGCTCGAACGGGCGCTCGCCAACGGCGACGTCGCGGCGCTGCTGATGGAGCCGGCGCTCACCAACATCGGCATCGTCCTGCCCGAGCCCGGGTACCTCGACGGCGTGCGCGAGGTCACCCGCCGACACGGCGTCTGGCTCGTGATCGACGAGACCCACACCGTCTGCGCCGGGCCGGGCGGATGCACCGCGGCGTGGTCGCTCGATCCCGACGTGGTGGTGATCGGCAAGCCGATCGGCGGCGGCGTGCCGGTCGCCGCGTACGGCACGACGGCCGACATCGGCGGACGGTTGAGCGCGCTGATGGCCGATCCGGACGTCGACGTGTCGGGGGTCGGCGGCACGCTTTCCGGCAACGCGCTCGCCCTCGCCGCCGTGCGGGCCACGCTCGCGAACGCGCTCCGTGAGGAGGACTTCGCCGTCACGGTGCCGCTCGCCGGGCGCTGGACTGCCGGCGTCGCGACGGCGATCGCCGGGGCGGGGCTCGACTGGCACGTCCAACAGCTCGGGTGCCGGGCCGAGTACTGGTTCTGCCCGCCGCCTCGTGACGGCGCGACCGCGGCTCGTGGGGGGGACCGGCAGCTGGAGGACTTCATGCACCTGTGGGCGCTCAACCGGGGCGTCCTGCTGACGCCGTTCCACAACATGGCGCTGCTCGCACCGGCCCACACCACCGCCGACGTCGACCTGCACACCGACGTCTTCACCGCGGCGGTGGCAGCGCTGTTCGGGTGACGATCGCCACGCGGCGGTGCGCGATGCTGTCGGGATGTTCCGAGTCAGCATCCTCTATCCGAAGACCGACGGCGCGACCTTCGATCACGACTACTACCGCACCTCGCACATGCCGATGGTGGCGTCGAAGCTCGGCGACAACTGCACCGAGTGGAGTGCGGACCAGGTCCTCGACGGCCCGTTCGAGGCGATCGGCTACCTGTGGGTGGACGACGTCGAGACGTTCGGCGCGACGATGGCCGAGCACGGCGCCGCGATCATGGGCGACATCCCGAACTACACGTCGATCACCCCGCAGTTGGTCGTCGGCAAGATCAACCGCTGACCCCGACGCATCGCTCGTCGGGAAGCGGCCCGACCGACGTCAGCTGTGCCGGAGCAAGCCCTGGTCGATCACGACACGATCGCCCACCGACGTGGTGAAGACGGCCTCGTCGGGGCCGGTCTCCCACATCCGGACCGTCAGCGCCTCGCCCGGCAGCACCGGGGCGGCGAAGCGGGCCTCGACGTGGCGGAACCGGGCGGGATCGCTCCCGCACAGCGTGTGCAGCAGGGCCCGGCCGGTGAAGCCGTAGCTGCACAGCCCGTGCAGGATCGGCCGTTCGAAGCCGCCCATCTCGGCGAACGACGGGTCGGAGTGCAGCGGGTTGCGGTCGCCCGACAACCGGTAGATCAACGCCTGCTCCGGCCGGGTCTCGTAGGTGACAGAGTGGTCCGGGTCGCGGTCGGGCGGGACGTTCTGCGGCCCGGACGGGCCGCGTTCGCCGCCCCATCCACCCTCGCCGCGGATGAAGAGGGACGCCGTCGTGGTGTACAGCGGCTCGCCGCCCATCTCGGCGTTCGTCTCGAGGACGACGACGGCGGCCTTGCCCTTGTCGTACATGGCGACGACCTTGCCGGTGACCGTGGCGGTGCCCTCGACGGGGATCTCGCGGTGCAAGGTGACCGCCTGCTGGCCGTGCACGAGCATCGTCGGGTCGAACGACCCGATGTTGCGCATCGCCGATCCGTCGCCCGACCCGATCACGACGGGGAACGTCGGGAAGACCAGCTGGTCGACCCCGTTGGTGTTCTCGGTGGTGAACGCCAGCTCGTCGGTGCCGGCACCGATGCCGACGGCGTAGAGCAGCGCGTCCTTGCTGGTCCAGCTCGCCTCGGCCGGCTCGCTCTGGGTACCGACGGCGTCGGGGTTCAGTGGCATGGCGTGTCGTTCCTCTCATTCGTTCCGGTCAGGGGGTCATCCCTCTCGTTCGTTCCGATCAGGGGGTCATCGGGGCTGGGGCCACGAGCCGGGCGCGCCGTCCATGCCCGAGTTCTTGCGCGCGGCGGCCAACAGCTCCGAGACGGCGGGTCCGAGCTGGGTCGGATCCTCGATCGGCTCGCGCGACGGGCCCCGCACCCACCCCTCCGCGACGGCGAGGAACTGGCCGGAGGCCTCGAACACGCGGCCCGTGACGTCGGCGGACTCCTCGGACGCCAGCCAGGTGACGATCGGGGCGATCCAATGGGGTGACCGGGCTTCGCGCTCCTCGTCCGTCTCGGGCGCGGGGCCGAGCCCCTCGGTCATCCGCGTGAGCGCCACCGGTGCGACCGCGTTGACGGTCACGCCGTAGCGGGCGACCTCGAGCGCGGCGATGTTGGTGAACGCGGCGATGCCGGCCTTCGCGGCGCCGTAGTTGGTCTGGCCGGGGTTGCCGTAGATGCCCGACACCGACGTGGTGTTGATGATGCGCCCGCTGACGGTCTCACCGGCCTTGGCGCGCTCGCGCCAGTAGCCGACGGCCCAGCGGCTCGGGGCGAACGTGCCCTTCAGGTGCACGTTGATGACCGAGTCCCACTCCTCCTCGGTCATGTTGGCGAGCACGCGGTCACGCAGGATGCCGGCGTTGTTGACGACGGCGTGGAGGTCGCCGAACGTCTCGACGGCCGTGTTGATCAGCCGCTGGGCACCCTCCCAGTCCGCGACGTTGTCGGCATTCGCGACGGCCTCACCACCGGCCTCCGCGATCTCGGCGACGACCTGCTCGGCGGGCGTGAGGTCGCTGCCGCTGCCGTCGACGGCACCACCCAGGTCGTTGACGACCACCTTGGCGCCGTGGCGGGCCAGGCTCAACGCGTGCTCGCGCCCGATGCCACGCCCCGCACCGGTCACGATCGCGACACGCCCCTCGCAGAGACCACTCATGTGTTGCACCTCTCCTCCCGGTCGCAGCCGACCGGCTCGTCCGGCTTCGGTGTGTACCGGGCCGATCGTAGGGCCGCGGACGTGTACGCACCGAAGCCGGTCGCCCCGTAACCTCACGTCGTGCCTCCCGCGCCGCGACCCACACCCGTCGTCGCGCCCGACGAGACCCCGTTCGCGCACGCCGACGTGACGGTGGTCGGAGGCGGCCCGGCCGGGGCGGCCGCAGCGATCGAGCTCCGACGGGCCGGCCGTTCCGTCGTCGTGCTCGACAAGGCGGCGTTCCCGCGCGACAAGTGCTGTGGCGACGGCCTGACCACGCTCGCGCTCCGCGAGCTCGAGCACCTCGGCTTCTCCCCCGGCCTCGTCGACGACTGGTTCGCGGTCGACGCCGCGTGGTTGCGCTCCCCGTCGGGCCGGGAGGTGCGGGTGCCGCTCCCCCGCAACGGCACCTACGCGGCGATCACCCCGCGCCTGCAGCTCGACGCAGCCGTCCTCGACCTCGCCCGTGAGGCCGGCGCCGCGGTGCTCGAACGCCACGCCGTGATCGGTGTCGAGCACGGGGCCGGGTCGGGCCCCGACGCCGGACACGTCGACGTGCTCGTCGATCGCCCCGATGCGCCACCCGGCCGGGTGCGCTCGCGCTACCTGGTGGCCGCGGACGGGATGTGGAGCCCGGTCCGCAAGGCGCTCGGCCTCGCCGTGCCCGGCTACCTCGGTGAATGGCACGCGTTCCGTCAATACGCGAGCGGCGTGAGCGGGACCGCTGCCGACCGGCTCCACGTCTGGTTCGAACCTGACCTGCTCCCCGGGTACGCATGGTCGTTCCCGCTGCCCGGGGACCGCGCCAACATCGGCTTCGGCGTCCTCCGCGACGGAACGCGCCGCGTCGCCGACATGAAGCACCTGTGGACCGACCTGCTGGCCCGGTCACACGTCGCCGCCGCGCTCGGCAGCGGCGCCAGCCTCGACGGCCGGCACACCGCGTGGCCGATCCCCGCCCGCATCGACACCGCCGTGCTCGCCCACGAGCGGGCCCTGTTCGTCGGCGACGCCGCCAGCGCCACCGACGTGATGACCGGCGAGGGCATCGGGCAGGCGCTGGTGACCGGCCGGTTGGCCGCCGACGCGATCGCCGCGGCCGGGGCGACCCGACCTGACACCGCACGCCGCGCCTACGAGCACGCCGTGCGCCATCACCTCGTGGCCGACCACCGCATGTCACGGCTGCTCGGGCGCGCCCTGACCAGCGAACGCGGCGCCCGGGGCGCGATCCGCGTCGTCGGGGCGAGCGGTGAGTGGGGGCGACGCAACTTCGCCCGGTGGATGTTCGAGGACGAACCCCGTGCCGTCGCCCTGACGCCGTTGCGCTGGCACCGCCACTTCCTCGACCGCCCCGGCGCCTGGGCCGCCTGACCCGTCCCACCCCCCACCTGCCCCA
>SKSP01000088.1 GCA_007122945.1 Ilumatobacteraceae bacterium
CCCGCCGGACAGATCGGCGAGGCGAGCCTCGAGGTGGGCTCGCGCGGCGGGGTCGGTCGTGAGCGAGATGGCGGTCCGCAGGGCGGTGGTGGCGGCGGCGGTGTCGCCCTGTTGTCGGTGGAGGTGGGCGCGAGCGGCCCAGGCGGGCTGGAACCGCACCACGGCAGAGCGGTCGAGTCGATCGAGGACGGCGAGGCCCGCGGCAGGTCCGTCGGTCTCACCGACGACGACGGCGTACGACACGATCGCGCCGAGGGTCGGGGCGACGTCGAGCAGCGCCGCGTGGAACTGACGCAATCGACGCCAGTCGGTGCGGCCGCTCTCGCGGCGAGCACAGTGGACCGACTGGATCGCGGCCTCGAGCTGGAAGCGGCCGATGCGGCCGTGCCGGTGCGCCCGGGCGAGGTGGAGCTCGCCCCGCTCGATGAGGCGCCCGTCCCAACGGTCGGTGTCGTGCTCGTGGAGCGGGACGAACGCCCCCGAGGCGTCGAGGCGCGCCGGTGCCCGCGCCACCGAGAGGTTCACCAGGGCGGCGAGCCCCCGGACCTCGGGTTCGCCGGGGAGGAGCTCGGCGAGGACCTCGGCGAGCCGGAGGGACTCGACCGCGAGATCGTGTCGCTCGGTCGCGCCGGCGATGCCGTGCCAGTCGATCGCGTAGGCGCCGTAGACCCCCTCCAACACGGCGGGCAACCGGTCGGGCATCGCCGCTCGGTCGGGGACCACGAACGGGATGCGGGTCGCGCGGATGCGTCGCTTGGCGCGGACCAACCGCTGTGCCATCGTCGCCGTGGGCATCGCGAACGCCGCCGCGATCCGCTCGGCCGGATGTCCGAGCACGGTCTGCAGCATGAGCGGGGTGTGGACGGTCCGGTCGATGGCCGGGTGGGCGCAGACGAACATCAGGGCCAGGCGCCGGTCGGGGATCTCGTCCGGATCGGGATCGTCGACGATCACCGGGTGGACGTCGTCGGTCAAGCGGGTGGACGTCCGCGCCGACGCCGAACGGTGGCGGTCGCGCGAGCGGTTGCGCGCCACCGCGTACAGCCACGCCTCGGGCCGGTCCGGGACGCCGCGGTGCGGCCAGGTCCGCAGGGCCTGCTCGAACGCGTCGGCGATGGCGTCCTCGGCTGCAGCGATGTCGCCGTCGGTGGAGGCGAGCAGGGCGAGCAGACGCCCGTGCGCGGTGCGGGCCACCTCGGCGACCCGCACCGCGAGGTCGGGGTCCCGGTCGATCCGGTCCCGATCGTTCAGGTCGTCGGGGTCCGCCATGCCCCGTCGAGGAACGAGATCGCCGTCGGCCGCACCTCGATCACGCCGTAGCGGGCGCCGGGACACTGCTCGGCCCAGGCGAGCGCGGCGTCGAGGTCGGGGACGTCGATGACGAAGACGCCACCGAGCATCTCCTTGGCCTCGGCGAACGGACCGTCCTGGATCTCGAGCGTCCCGTGACGCACCGTCACCGACGTCGTCATGTCGCTCGGGGCCAGGATGTCGGCCGCGCGGAGCACACCTGCGGCGTCGAGGCTCCGGCCGTAGGCCTCGAACGCCGTCTGGAACGACGCGATCGTGTCGTCGTCCAGCTCGCCCGGGGCCGGCTCGTCGTGGTGCAGCAGCAACGAATAGCGCATGTGGATGATCCTTCCGGTGTGGGTGGTGTCGGCCACGGTCGCGACCGGCACACACATGACGATCGAACCACACCCGGATCGACCGGTCAGGGTGATCCGGTCAGGGTGCCGTGTGCTCGAAGCTCGGCGGTCAGGTGCTGGATGCCTCGAAGATCGAGGCGATGGCGGCGTCCAGCGCGGCGTCGAACTCGTCGTCGTCCTGCTGGGCCGTGAGGCCCTCGGTGAGGGCTCGCGAGAAGCTGGCGATCACGCCGGGGTTGCGGGCGAGTCGGTCGTTGGCCTCCTCCCGGGAGTAGCCGCCCGACAGGGCGACCACCCGCTGGACTCGCGGGTGTGCGACCAGGTCCGAGTAGAACCCGTCGACGTCGGGCAGCGTCAGCTTCAACATGACGTGCTCACCGTCGGCGAGCTCGTCGAGGCGACGGTGGATCGACTCGCGGAGGAGTTGCTCGCACTCGGCCTTGTCCGGGCTGTGGATGTCGATCTCCGGCTCGAGGATCGGGACGAGACCGGCGTCGATGATCTCCCGGCCGATGTCGAACTGCTGGTCGACGATCGCGTCGATGCCGGCGGCGTGCCCGCGCAGGATCACCGACCGCATCTTGGTCCCGAAGACCCCGGCGCCGGCGGCCCGTGCGAGCAGGTCGTCGAGCCCCGGGATCGGCTTCATCAGCTGCACCCCGTCGGACTCGTCGGCGAGGCCCTTGTCGACCTTGAGGAACGGCACCACGCGCTTGGTCGACCACAGATAGGCGGCGGTGCCGAGCCCGTTCACCTCACGCTCCATCGTGTCCTCGAACAGGATCGCCCCGAGCACCCGGTCGCCGTCGAAGGCGCGGCTGGTGATGATCCGCGTGCGCATCTCGTGGATCAGGTCGAACATCTCGGCATCGGACGAGTACTGGCCCTCGTCGATCCCGTAGAGCTTCAGCGCCTTCGGCGTGCTCCCGCCGCTCTGGTCGAGCGCGGCGATGAAGCCGGCGCCGGTGCGCACCTTGTCGAACTGTTCACGATCCACGGCGAGATCCTCCTGCGGGCGAGGCGATGGGCAGACCCGGGGAATTCTCCCATGATGCTCGCACGAGAATGCAGGCACGAGCCCCGCGGCTGGCCACCCGCGAGCACCTGGGGCTGCGCCACGGACCTCCCCAGCCGTAGCGGCACGTGATCTGCGACGCGTTCGTGCACGTTTGCGCCCGGCACGCACCGGGTAACGAACACTGCATGGGGTTGGTGAACGAGGGGCGTGAACGGGTCTCGGAGGGCGCCGAGCCCGTCGAGGTCGTCGAACGCGACATCGCCACGTGGTTGCGCGAGCGCGTGGGCTCGCGAGCTGCCTCCGATGCGATCGCCGTGCACGACGGCGAACGCTGGGTCCGCGTTGGCGCCAGCGAGTTCGTCACGGAGGTCGAGCGCCTCCGCGCGGGGCTGACGGGCGAAGGTGTGACCGAGCGCGACCGGGTCGTGGTGATGGGCCCGACGAGCGCCGAGTGGTCCCGCCTCGACCTGGCGATCATGTGTGCCGGAGCGATCACCGTGCCGGTCTACCCCGGGAGCTCCGAGGAGCAGTGCCGGAGCATGCTGCGGACGGCTCGACCGAGCATCGCCTTCGTGGCGTCGAGCGATGATGTCGAGACGTTGCACCGCGTCGACCCCGATCTCGACGTCCGGCGACTGGACCGGGAGATGCTCGACGGTCTGTCGGGCGACCCGCGCGGGATCGACCCCGTCCCGGAGGCCGTCGCCGACCCGACGTCGATCGCGACGATCGTGTTCACGTCGGGGACCACCGGCGCTCCGAAGGGGGTTCCCCTGACCCACGAGCAGCTCGTCTGGACCGCCCGCCAGGCGGGGCGGCAACTCGAGACGGTCCTCGGGTCGGGGGGATCGACCCTCCTGTTCCTCCCGCTCGCCCACATCTTCGCCCGGGTCGTCGTTCTCGCCGCACTGGACTCCGGCGTCGAGCTCGCCTACGGCCGTTCGATCGAGACGGTCCCGGAGGATCTCCGGAGCTACCGGCCGACCTTCCTGCTCGTCGTACCGCGCATGCTGGAGCGGGTGATCTCGGGCGGTCGGAAGCAGGCCGAGGGGTGGCGGCGCCCGGTCTACGACTGGGGCATCCGGGCGGCGCGCCGGTGGTCGAAGTCCGAGCGGCGCGGTCCGCTGCTGCGCCTCCAGCACGGACTCGCCAACCTGCTGGTGCTCCGTCAGTTGCGCGCCGGCCTGGGCGGCCGGGTGGAGGTCACGGTGTCGGGCGGGGCGCGACTCGACCCGGACCTGGCCCACGTCATCGAAGGAGCCGGGATCACCGTGCTCGAGGGGTACGGATTGACCGAGACCACCGGACCAGCGACCGTCGCGCCACCGGAGCAGGCCCGCATCGGGACGGTCGGGACGCCGATCCCCGGCGTGGAGATCCGCATCTCGTCCGACGACGAGGTCCTCGTCCGGGGCCCGAGCGTGACGACCGGGTACGTGACCGAGGAGTCACCGGACATCGACGACCCGATCCGACCCGAGGAGAGCTTCGACGGCGACGGATGGTTCCGGACCGGTGACCACGGGTCGCTCTCGGCCGACGGCCACCTGACCATCACCGGTCGGGCCAAGGACGTCATCGTCACCGACGGCGGCCAGAACGTCGCGCCGGTTCCGCTCGAGGACGCGCTGGTCGCGCACCCCGCGATCGACCAGGCGATGGTGATCGGCGACGGTCGACCGTTCGTCGCCGCGCTCGTGGCGCTCGCCGAAGATGCCCCCGGCGACGACGGCGAGCTGGACGAGGCCGTGCGGCGGGCCGTCGACGACGCCAACGCGGCGGTGGGCGGCGAGGTCGGGATCAGCGAGTTCCGGATCGTCGGCCGGGCGTTCGACGAGGAGCACGGCGAGCTCACGCCGACGATGAAGTTGCGTCGCGAGGAGATCCTCGAGCACTTCACCGACGACGTCGCCGCGATCTACGACGAGGTCGAGCAGTGACGGTCGAGCGCGGCCTCGTGCCGATCGGCCTGACGACTTCCGGACGTTCGGCGACCGATTCCGGTGCGGCCGATGAACGTGGCGAGGCGATGACGACGTGATGACGGCGCAACCGCTGGAGCAGGTGCCCCATGCGTTCGACGAGCTCGATCTCGTCCGAGGTGTGCTGTGGAACCGACGTGCGGTCGTGTGCCTCGACTTCGACGGCACCCTGGCACCGATCGTCGACGATCCGGTCGCAGCCCGGCCGGCGGCCGGGGCGAGCGGTGCGGTGTCGCGCCTCGCAGGCCACTGCCCGGTGGTCGTGATCAGCGGACGCGACCTGGTGGACGTCCGTGAGCGACTGGGGGTCGCCCAGCTCTGGTACGCCGGGTCGCACGGGTTGGAGATCGCCGGGCCGGACGGCGAGCACCACGTGCACGAGCAGGCGGTCGACGTCGCCCCGTCGCTCGATGCGATCGAGTCCGCGCTCGCCGGACGCCTCGACGGGATCGATGGTGTCGGTCTCGAGCGCAAGCGCTTCTCGGTGAGCGTCCACCATCGGGCGGTCGCCGAGGACGACGTGGACGCGGTGACGAGCGCGGTGGACGAGGTGGTCGCCGAGCACACCGACCTGCGGGTCGTCGAGGGTCGGGAGCTCCGCGAGATCCGGCCTGCGCTGGAGTGGGACAAGGGCGCCGCGGTGACGTGGATCCTCGAACGGGTCGGCCTCGGTGACGACGCCTTCCCGGTCTACGCGGGCGACGACGTCACCGACGAGGACGCGCTCGAGGTCGTACGGGGGGCCGGACTGGGGATCGTGGTCCGCAACCGGGAGCGACTGGACACGCCGACGGCGGCGCACCTCGCGGTCGACGATCCCGATCAGCTCTGCGATCTCCTCGACATGATCAGCGAGCTCTTCGACGAGTGGGCGGAGTTGCCGACGTGAGCCGCGACGAGCCGCTCGTCCGCTGGTTCGAGGACCTCAGCTCCGACGACGTCGCCGAGGTCGGCGGGAAGAACGCCTCGCTGGGTGAGATGGTCGCCGAACTGGGGTCCTCGGGCATCCGCGTCCCGCGGGGCTTCGCGACCACCGCCGCGGCGTACTGGTGCTTCATCGACGCGAACGAGCTCCGCGAGCCGATCGCCGACCGGGTCGGCGAGCTCGACCGCGGCGCCGAGTTGTCCGAGGTCGGCGAGTCCATCCGTGCGTCGTTCGCCGCGGCCGAGTTCCCGCCCGACCTGAGCGAGGCCATCGTCCAGGCGTACGGCGAGCTCGGTGGGCGTCTCGAGCGGGACGCGCCCGACGTGGCCGTCCGGAGCAGCGCGACGGCCGAGGACCTCCCGGAGGCGAGCTTCGCTGGGCAGCAGGAGACGTACCTCAACATCACCGGGGAGGACGCGCTGCTCGACGCGTGCCGGCGTTGCTACGCCTCGCTGTTCACCGATCGTGCGATCAGCTACCGACGGGATCACGGTTTCGATCAACTCGACGTGGCGCTGTCGGTGGGAGTCCAGGAGATGGTGCGTTCCGACCTGGCGGGCGCCGGGGTGATGTTCACCCTCGACACCGACAGCGGGTTCCCGCGGACGGTACTCATCGACGCCGCGTGGGGCCTCGGGGAATCCGTGGTCTCGGGCACCGTCGACCCCGACGAGTACCTGGTCTTCAAGCCGCTGCTCGACCGCGACGACCTCCGCCCGATCATCTCCAAGACGTTGGGAGCCAAGCGCTCGAAGGTGGTGTACCGCAGGTCGAGCGCCGATCCGACCGAGGTCGTGGACACGTCGTCGGAGGAGCGGAGCGCTCGCGTGCTCGACGACGACGAGATCCTCCAGCTGGCACGTTGGGCGGTGATCATCGAGGACCACTACGGCACACCGATGGACATCGAGTGGGCGAAGGACGGCGAGCGTGACGAGATGTTCATCGTGCAGGCACGCCCCGAGACGGTGCACGCCCAGCGGAACGCCGCGGCGTTGCGCTCGTTCCGCCTGGTCGAACGCGGCGAACCCCTCGTCAGCGGCCTCGCGATCGGCGATGCGATCGCCGCCGGCACGGTGTGCAACCTGACCAGCGCGGACGAGGTCGATCGGTTCGAGGACGGTGCGATCCTCGTGACCGGGACGACCGATCCCGACTGGGAGCCGATCATGAAGCGCGCGTCGGCGATCGTCACCGATCACGGTGGCCGGACCTCGCATGCCGCGATCGTCAGTCGCGAACTCGGGGTCGCGGCCGTGATCGGTGCCGGCGACGCGACCTCGGTCGTGGCCGACGGTGCCGAGGTGACGGTGTCGTGTGCGGAGGGTGACCAGGGCCAGGTGTACGACGGGATCCTCGAGTTCGACGAGCGCGAGATCGACCTCGACGACATCCCCACGACCCGGACCCGCGTCGGCTTGAACGTGGCCGACCCTGCAGCGGCGTTCCGGTGGTGGCGGTTGCCCGCCGACGGGGTCGGGCTCGCCCGCATGGAGTTCATCATCAACACCCACATCGAGGTGCACCCGATGGCACTCGTGCATCCCGATCGGGTCGACGACGATGCGAGGGAGCGGATCGCCGAACTCACCGGTGGGCGTGACGACACCGACGCCTACTTCGTCGAGCGGCTGGCGGACGCCATCGCGCGCATCTCGGCCGCGCACTGGCCGAACCCGGTCATCGTGCGGATGAGCGACTTCAAGACGAACGAATACGCCCGGCTGGTCGGTGGACAGGCGTTCGAGCCCACCGAGGAGAACCCGATGATCGGCTGGCGTGGTGCGAGCCGCTACTACCACCCCGACTACACGGAGGGCTTCGCGCTCGAGTGTGCCGCCCTGCGTCAGGTCCGCGACGAGATGGGACTCACCAACACGGTCGTGATGATCCCGTTCTGCCGAACCGTCGCGGAAGCCGACCGCGTCCTCGAGGTGCTGGCGTTCAACGGGCTGACCCGTGGCCGCAACGGGCTCGAGATCCACGTGATGGCCGAGATCCCCTCGAACATCGTCCTCGCCTCGTCGTTCGCCGAGCGCTTCGACGGGTTCTCGATCGGGAGCAACGACCTGACCCAGCTCGTCCTGGGCGTCGATCGCGACTCCGACGTGCTCGCCGAGTTGTTCGACGAGCACGACGATGCCGTCACGACGAGCATCCGGCGGCTGATCTCCGATGCCCACGACGCCGGGCGGACCGTCGGGTTCTGCGGCCAGCGGCCGAGCGACGATCCCGACTACGCCCGGTTGCTCGTGGAGGCCGGCATCGACTCGATCTCGGTGTCCCCGGACACCTTCCTCGCCGTGAAGGAGCACGTCGCCCACGCCGAGTCGCGGTGAGCGAACGGTTCACCGTGCCGCTCGATGGGTATCCACGGTGACATGACCGCCAGCGCACCATCGACCCGGACGCGGTCCACCAACGTCCTCGTCATCGGTGCCGGCGGCGCCGGCCTGCGCGCCGCGATCGCCGCGCGCGAGCGTGATGTGGACGTGCTCGTGCTCGGCCGCCGACCCCGTCGCGACGCCCATACGGCGCTGGCGGCCGGTGGGATCAACGCGGCACTGGCCACCGTCGATGCCGAGGACTCGTGGGAGCAGCACGCCGTCGACACGCTCGTGGAAGGGCAGCACCTCGGGGACCCTGCCGCCGTCGAACTGCTCTGCCGCGAGGCGGTGCGCGGGATCGAGGAGCTGGTCGACTGGGGCGCCGACTTCTCCCGTACGGACGATGGCCGCCTCGACCAGCGGTACTTCGGGGCGCACACCTACCGGCGCACCTGCTACGTCGGGGACCGCACCGGTCGCGCCGTGCTCGATGCCCTGCACGACCGGGTCGACGGGCTGGACATCCCGGTGCTGGATCAGCACTGCGTGACGCACCTGCTCGTGGACGCCGCCAGCTGCTTCGGCGCGTTCGGCTTCGACGTGGTGTCCGGTGAGCGGGTCGTGCTACTCGCCGATGCCGTCGTGCTCGCGGCCGGCGGACACACCCGGTCGTGGGCCCGCAGCTCGTCGCGGCGCGACGAGAACACCGGTGACGGCCTCGCTCTCGCCCTCCGGTCGGGCTGTTCGATCGCGAACGCGGAGATGGTGCAGTTCCATCCCACGGGGATGGTGCATCCGGACGGGTGGGAAGGGACCCTCGTCACCGAGGCGGTGCGGGGCCGCGGCGGGCGCCTCGTCAACGCGGCGGGCGAGCGGTTCATGGAGCGATACGACCCCGATCGGATGGAGCTGTCCGCCCGTGACCGGGTGGCACTGGCGAACTACACCGAGATCCAGGAGGGGCGCGCCGGGCCGAACGGTGGGGTCTTCCTCGACGTCACCCACCTCGGCCGCGACGCCATCGTCGACCAGCTCCCCGGCATGCGGCGCCAGTTCATCGAGGCCCAGATGCTCGACATCGCCGAGGAACCGATGGAGGTCGCGCCGACCGCCCACTACTCGATGGGCGGGGTGGTCGTCGAGGCGGAGACGCACGCGACCGAGGTGGACAACCTCTACGCAGCCGGTGAGTGCACCGCCGGGGTGCACGGCGCGAACCGACTGGGTGGGAACTCCCTGGCCGAGGTGATCGTGTTCGGTCGCCGGGCCGGCGAGGCGGCGGCCGACCGGGCGCGCCGGACCGTCCACCGCGAACCGTCGGCGATCGCCGCCGCCGAGGACGACCTCGCGCGGTGGTCGCGCCCGAGCGACGACCTGCCCTTGCCCGTGCTCCACGAGTTGCGGACCCTCATGTGGGACGGCTGCGGCGTGGTGCGCGATGCCGACGGTCTGCAGCGGGCACTCGACCGGCTCGACGGGCTGGCGCCGGCCGTGGACGGCGTCGACGGCGCTCCGACCGCCGAGGGATGGGTGTCGCTCGCTCGATCGGTCGCGCTGCGGTCGTCGTTGTTGTCGGCGCGAGCGACGGTCGTGAGCGCGCTCGAGCGCGTCGAGAGTCGGGGCGCCCACCAGCGGAGCGACCATCCCGACCCCGTTGCCGACCAGCGGTCGGACGTGGTGGTGCGCGTCGCCGCCGACGACAGCCTGGAACGGGAACGTCGTCCGGTCGCCGAGACGCCACCACACCTCGCCCACCTGCTGGACGAGTCGTCCGACACCGGCGGTGCGCACCGGCTGCTCGAGTGAGCACCTCCAGGCACCTCCTCGCGGGCGGCACCGGTGTCCGGGGCGGGCGCCGCGCGTTTCGCGCCGGCCGGCGGCGGGTACGCGTCCGACGTGGTTCGGAACGTGTCGGAGCGCTTGATCGCGGAGCATCTGGTCGACGGTGAGCTGCGCCCCGGGAACGAGGTGGCGCTCCGGGTGGATCAGA
This sequence comes from Ilumatobacteraceae bacterium, assembly GCA_007122945.1. Lineage (GTDB taxonomy): Bacteria > Actinomycetota > Acidimicrobiia > Acidimicrobiales > Ilumatobacteraceae > SKSP01. The sequence goes on from SKSP01000088.1 coordinate 9,892, forward strand.
CGCTGACGCAGGACGCGACCGGCACGACCGTCATGCTCGAGCTCGAGGCGATGGGCCTCGATCGGGTGCGCACCGAGTTGTCGGCCCAGTACGTCGACCACAACCTGCTCCAGACCGACTTCCGCAACGCCGACGACCACGTCTTCCTCGAGTCCGCGTGCCGTCGCTTCGGCGTGTGGTACAGCCGACCGGGCAACGGAGTCAGCCATCCGGTGCACATGCAGCGCTTCGGCCGCCCGGGCGCATCGCTGTTGGGCTCCGACAGCCACACGTGCGCGGCCGGTTCGCTGGGGATGCTGGCGATCGGCGCCGGGGGACTCGAGGTGGCGATGGCCATGGCCGGCGAGCCGTTCCGCGTCGAGATGCCCGAGATCTGGGGCGTCCGGCTGGTCGGCGAGCTCCCCGACCAGGTGAGCGCGAAGGACGTGATCCTCGAGATGCTGCGCCGTCACGGCGTCAGCGGCGGCGTCGGACGGATCATCGAGTACCACGGTCCGGGTCTCGACCACCTGTCGGCGATGGATCGCCACGTGATCGCCAACATGGGCGCCGAGCTCGGGGCGACGACGAGCGTGTTCCCCTCCGACGAGCGGGTCCGTGAGTTCCTCCGCTCCGAGGATCGCGAGGGCGACTGGGCCGAGCTGACCGCCGGGTCGTCGCCCATGTTCGACGTCGAGGACGAGATCGACCTCGGCACCCTCGAACCCCTCGTGGCGTGCCCGTCGAGCCCCGGCAACGTCGTGCCCGTCCGCGAGGTCGCCGGTCGGGAGATCCATCAGGCGGTGATCGGTTCGTCCGCCAACCCGGGCCTGCGCGACTTCGCCGTTCCCGCCCTGATGCTCCGCGACCGACAGGTGCACCCGCGCGTCTCGTTCGACGTCAACCCGACCTCGCGCCAGACGCTCGAGGCCTTGGCCGGCGAGGGTTGGCTGGCCGATCTCGTGGCCGCCGGGGCACGTCTGCACCAGTCCGGCTGCAACGGCTGTATCGGGATGGGCCAGGCACCTGCGAGCGGGAAGGCGAGTGTCCGCACGGTGCCGCGCAACTTCCCGGGGCGGTCCGGTACTGCCGACGACGAGGTCTACCTGGTGAGCCCCGAGACCGCGACGGCCTCGGCGATCACCGGTGTCATCACGGACCCGCGCGACCTCGTCGGCGAGGTGCCCCGGTACCAGCCGCCCACCCGGCGCTACGTGAACACCGAGATGTTGGTCCCGCCCGAGGACGCATCGGGCGAGCGCGTCGAGCTGGAGAAGGGGCCGAACATCGTGTCGCTCCCCGAGCTCGAGCCGCTCCCGGACCAGCTCTCGGGGCCGGTCGTGCTGAAGCTCGGCGACGATGTCTCGACCG
>SKSP01000009.1 GCA_007122945.1 Ilumatobacteraceae bacterium
CACGGTGTAGCCCGAGTACTCGACGGCGCGCACCGTGTCGGCACACACCGGGCACGGTTCGCCGGTCCGGCCGTGCACCGCGCCCGGGCGGTCCTTCGACGCGCTCATGTCGTCGCGCTCGCGTTCGACGTTGAGCCCCTCGTCGACCGCCGCGCGGATCGCGTCGACGATCGTGGTGGCGTCGTCGACGGTGAGCTTGCCCGTCGTCGCGAACGGGCTGAGGCGGGCCCGGTGGCAGACCTCGTTGGCGAGCCGGCGGCCGATGCCGGCGATGCACCGCTGGTCGCGCAGGAACCCGTGCACCCGTTGGTTGCGTTCGCCGAACCGGACGAGCAGTGCGTCGGGGGTGACCTCGGTGGCCTCGGGGCCGAGCGCGTCGAGGGGCGGGTGGGTGAGCACGTCGGCGGTCGGGACGCACCACACCCCGGCGCGCCGTTCGGTGCCGGCCTCGGTGAGGAGCAGCGCCGGTGGGTCGCCGTCGAACGTGAAGCGTGCCTGCCCGTTGCGGGGCTTGGCGGCGAGCTTGGTGTCGACCACGAGCCGCCCGCCCTGCATCAGGTGGACGACGAACGTGATCGGCTCGAACTCCAGCAGGAGGTACTTGCCCCGCCGACCGACCCGGATCAGCGGCTGACCGTACGCCTCGTCGGGCGCCGGTGACACCGTCTTCAGCGCGGTGAACGCGAGCGCCCGGAACCCGGTCAGCGGCCGGCCGGCGAACGCGTCGGTGAGCCGCTCGGCGTGGGCCTGGACCTCGGGCAGCTCGGGCACGTGACGACCTCGCTCGGGTGCGCCTCAGACGTAGTCGGTGTGCGGCCGCACGGACGAGAACACCTCGTCGAGCGCCCCGAAGACGGGTTGGGAGGCGAGCAGCAGCTGGTGATCGCCGGCGAGCTTGATGCGCCCGCCGATGAACGCTTCGTTCGCGTTGAGCTCCCCGGTGGCGACGGCGACGGCGGTGTCCCACTCCTGCTCCATCCGCACGTCCTCGGGATCGGCCGGGCCGGGGCCGAACGACGCCGATCCGTCGCCGACCTGGAGGTGGTACACGACGGTGCCCTCGGGGCCGCCGGTGACGACCTGCGTGACGCCGATGCGGTGCTCGCCCGCGACGTCGGCCATCCGCTCGCTGGCGGCGACCGCCCGCGTGAGCTCGCTGATCCAGGGCAGGCTGAGGTAGCGGACCCGGTCGGTGGTGGGGGACGGTTCGCTCACGGCTCCCTAGTCTGCCCGATGTGACCGCGCTTCCCGACGGTGTCACCGTGGCCGACGAGCTCCCGCACCCCGGCGGTGGGGCCGAGGAGTGGATCTTCGCTGCGTGGGCCCCCGACGCGCGGTCCGCCGTGATCTCGGGCCATCGGCTGCTGCCCGTCGTCGCCGGGGCTCGTCGCCGGGCCTGGTACTGGGCGGCCTACGCGCTGGCCGACGGCCCGCTGTTCCACGTCACCGAGTTCGACATCGACGTGCGCGCCGACCCGTTCATCGTGAAGGCCGAGGCGTTGTGGGCCGAGCACACCTGCGACGCCCCGTGGGAGCAGTGGACGATCGGCAACGAGACGTACGCCGCCGCGCTCGACGACGTCGAGGAGGGACTCGGTCGGGCCTACGGCCTGCCGACACCGATCGCGTTCGACCTCGAGTGGTACGCGACCGGGCCTCCGGCGCCCGTCCGCGACGACGCCGGGTCGCGCCACTCGTACGAGCAGCCCGGTGTCGTTCACGGGGTCGTCGAGATCGCCGGACGGCCGACCGACGAGTTCGTCGAGGCCCCGGCCCACCGGTGGCGCCGGTGGGTCGACCGCGAGTCGCCGGCGGCCGCGCCGGTCGAGCCCACATCCGGTGAGTCCGCCATGGTCGGGCTGGGCCCGATCGCGCTCCCCACGGGTCGGGCGCACACCGGTGTACGGGTGCCGTTCGTGCTGCCCGACGGCACCGTGTTCGACTGGGTGCTCACGACTCGGGGTTGGTGCTCACGCCGCCGCTGACATCGGCCGCGGCGGCTGCAGGCTCGTGGCGACGCCGGGATCGGAGCACGATCGCCGCGATCCCGAGCACGACCAGCCCGAGCACGAGCGCCGGCGCGACCACGGCGAGCGTGTAGGCGAAACCGAACAGCACCGCCACCGACGCCTCCCACCCGGTTCGGAGCCCGTCGACGATCCCGGGTTCCCCCTCGGCCTCGATCGGCTCGACCGGTGCCTCGGTCGGGAGCACCCGGATCGTGACCGTCGCGAGTGCGACGCGTTCCTGCAGGTCGCGTTGCGACGCCAGGAGTCGCTCGAGATCGGTCTGTCGTCGGGTGAGCTCCGACTCGAGGTCGATCACCTCGCGCAGGTCGCTCGCGTCCGCGAGCAGGGCCCGCACGCGATCGACGCTCTGTTCGGCGTTGCGGATCCGCACGTCGAGATCGACGAGCTGGTCGGTGACGTCGACCGCGTCCTGACCGATGTCGGTGACGACCCCGAGTTCGTCGAGACGGCCGAGCAGTGGCTCGAGCTCGCGCGGTGGCACCTTGACGACGATCGTCGCCCGGCCACGCTGGGGATCGTCGCCGCCGAAGTCCACGTCCGACGAGGCGACGCCGCCGCCCCCGGACACCGCCGCGGCGAGGATGCCCTCGACGGCGCCCCGCAGGTCGTCCGTGCGCATCGTGATGCGCATCTCGACGGCGACGTCGCGCCCGATCTGGCCCCACGGGAGGGCGCCGGCGTCGGGCCCACCGCCGGCCCGGGTCGCCGCTTCGTCGGCGTCCGCCACAACGTCCGAGGGCGCGTCCATCGCCGGCGCCTCGTCGGCGACCGGTGCCTCGGTGGCGTGGAAGAGCTCCGATTCGTGCGCGTCCCCGGTCGCCGCCGATCCGTCGTCGCTCGCGGTGCAGGCGGACAGCGCGAGCGCTGCGATCGCCACGATCGTGGCCCCGGTGCCGAGCGTGCGGCGAGCGGCGGGCCGCCCGGTGTGGTTCGTCGTGTTCCCCATGCGCATCCGACGTGCCGCGACC
>SKSP01000449.1 GCA_007122945.1 Ilumatobacteraceae bacterium
CGCCGCGGCCGCCTCGATGTCGGCCCGGGTGATCGCCCCGCCGGGGCCGGTGCCGTTGACACTCCCGGCGTCGACCCCGAGATGCGACGCGAGCCGTCGGAGCACCGTCGACAGCTCGGTCGTGGCCGGTGCCGGTCGCTCCGTCGGTGCTGGTGTCGGTGCTGGTGCCGGTCGTTCCGCCGGTGCCGGCTGCTCCGCCGGCGCCGGCATCGCGGGCGCAGCGGACTCGCCCGGCGAGCGCAGGCGCGCGAGTGGCGTGCCGACCTCGACGCGCTCGCCCTCGGGGACGAGCAGTTCCTCGATCACACCGGAGGTGAAGATCTCGACGTCGATGTCGGCCTTGTCGGTGTCGACCACGGCGACGATGTCGCCCTTCGTGACCTCGTCGCCCTCGCCGACCAGCCACTCGACCACGGTGCCGTACTCCATGTCGGCACCGAGCGACGGCATCCGGAACTCAGCCATCGCCGATCAGGGCTCCATCGCGTCGTGGACGGCTCGGACGATCTTCTCGACAGACGGCAGTGCCGCCGCCTCGAGGTGCTGGGCGTAGGGGATCGGCACCTCTTCGCTGCACACCCGTCCGACCGGGGCGTCCAGGTCGTAGAAGGCCTGCTCGGTGATGCGGGCGCTGATCTCCGCCGACAGGCTGCCGCTGCGCCATCCCTCGTCGACGATCACCGCGCGGTGCGTCGCGCGCACGCTCTGCAGGTACGTGGCGTCGTCCAGGGGTCGCAGCGACCGCAGGTCGATGACCTCGGCGTCGATCCCCTGGTCGGCGAGCAGCTCGGCCGCGTCGAGGCAGGTCCGCAGCGTCCCGCCGTAGGTGATGATCGACACGTCGCTGCCCGCGCGGCGGACCGCCGCGCGCTCGATGCCGGCGACCTCCGGGGTGGCGCCGGCCTCGCCCTTCACGTTGTAGAGCGACCCGTGCTCGAAGATCAGCACCGGGTCGGGATCGGCGAGCGCCTCGCGGAGCATCCAGCGGGCGTCGTCGACCGTCGCCGGCGCGAGGATCTTGATGCCCGGGATGTGCGCGTACCAGCCCTCGAGGCTGTGGGAGTGCTGGGCGGCCAGCTGCCGGCCGGCACCGGTGGTCATCCGGATCACGAGCGGGACCTGGATCTGGCCGCCCGACATGTGCTGGAGCGTGGCGGCGTTGTTCATGATCTGGTCGAGGGCCAGGAGGCTGAAGTTGACCGTCATGATCTCGACGATCGGTCGCATCCCGGCGATCGCGGCGCCGATGCCGGCGCCGACGAAGGCGGACTCCGACAGCGGCGTGTCGCGGATGCGGTCGGGGCCGAACTCCTCGAGGAGGCCGAGGCTGACGGCGAAGCAGCCGCCGTAGCTGCCGACGTCCTCGCCCATCAGGAACACGCGGTCGTCGTCGGTCATGGCCTCGCGCATCGCCGCGCGCATCGCCTCGCGGTAGGTCATCGTGCCGGTCGAGGGTGCGGCCTCCTCGGTGGCGGTGATGGTCGTGGTGTCGGGCGTACCGGTCATGTCGTCGCCTCCGTGAGCACGAAGCGGGTGAGGTCCTCGACCGGTTCGATCGTTCCCGCCTCGGCGAACGCGATCGCGTCGTCGATCTCGCGCTCGATCTCGGTCTCGAGCGCGGCGAGCGATTCCTGGTCGACCAGCCCGTCGGCGATCAACCGCTCCGCCAGCCGGGGGATCGGATCGCGCTGCTTCCACTCCTCGACCTCGGCGGGCTCGCGGTAGCGATCCGGGTCGTACATCGAGTGGGCCCGGAAGCGGTAGGTGAGGAACTCGATGAAGCGCGGCCCCTCGCCGGCGCGGATCGCCTCGACCGCCCGCCGGGTGGCCGCCTCGACCGCCTCGACGTCCATGCCGTCGACGGTCTCGGCCGGCATGCCGTACCCCTCGGCGCGGGCGGCGAGATCGGTGCGGGCGTGCGTCTTGGCGAGCGCCGTGCCCATCGCGTACCGGTTGTTCTCGCAGGCGAACAGCACCGGCAGGCCCCACAGTGCGGCGAGGTTCATCGACTCGTGGAACTCGCCCTCCGCCGCCGCACCCTCGCCGAACAGGGCGACGTTCACGAGGGGACGGCCGGTGAGCCGGTCGGCGAGTCCCATGCCGATGGTGAGCGGGAGCCCACCCGCCACGATCGCGTTCCCGCCGTAGAAGCCGACGGACGTGTCGAACAGGTGCATCGACCCGCCGCGCCCGCGCGAGCACCCCTCGACCTTGCCGTACATCTCGGCCATCACCGACCCGGCCGACACGCCGCGCGCGAGTGCGTGGCCGTGTTCACGGTAGGTCGACGCCACCCGGTCGTCGGGGCCGAGCGTCGCCATGACACCCACGGCCACGGCCTCCTCGCCGATGCACAGGTGCAGGAACCCGCGGATCTTCGTCGCGCTGTAGAGCTCGACGCAGCGCTCCTCGAAGCGGCGGATCCGGAGCATCTCCCGGTACAGGTGTGGGCGCCGGTCGGTGTCGTGGTCGCTCGTCGTGTTCCCCGTGTTCGTCGTGTTCGTCGTGTTCGTCGTGTTCATCGTGTTCATCGTCCCTCCAGGGTCGACAGGTCGCCCTCGGGCAGCCCGAGCTCACGGGCGCGCAGCAGGCGCCGCACGATCTTCCCGCTCTTGGTCTTCGGCAGGTCGTCGTCGAAGTCGATCTGCTTCGGCGCGACGACGGCGCCGAGGCGCTTGCGGGCGAAGCCGGTCAGCTCCGCCCGCAGCTCCGGTGTCGGTTCGTACCCGGGTCGGAGCGCGACGAAGGCCTTCACGGTCTCGCCCGAGACGGGGTCGGGCACTCCGATGACGCCGGCCTCGGCGACGGCGGGGTGCTCCATCAGCGCGCTCTCCACCTCGAAGGGGCCGATCAGGTGGCCGGCCGAGGAGATGACGTCGTCGCCGCGCCCGACGAACCAGACGTAGCCGTCGGCGTCGCGACGCGCCAGGTCGCCGGAGAGGTACCAGCCCCCGGCGAAGCACGCCGCCGTACGCTCGGGGTCGTCGAGGTAGCCAC
>SKSP01000164.1 GCA_007122945.1 Ilumatobacteraceae bacterium
CAGGATCGCCGCGTCGGCGGCAGCCGTGGTGGCCCCGACGTCCAGCGCCGGCACGTGCCACGCCCCGCACACGACGACGACCCCGCCGCCGGGATCGCCGTCGCACTCGTCGTCGCGCTCGTCCACTGCACGCTTCGCCAGGTCACGCAGCGCGGCACGGATCGCCCGGCGCATGTGGGCCTCCCGCCGGGCCTCCCCCGCTCCCCACGCACCCCACACCGACGGCCCCGCCGAGCGATCGCGAACGGCCGCCATCGCCTCGGCGACGGCGTCGAACGCCGGGAGACCGTCGCCGCGGTGCTCGACGACGTCGTCCCACCACCGCTCGGCGTCGGGCTCCCCGGCCGCCGCGGCCAACGCCGCGAGCGGATCGACCGGTGGTCGACCATGAGGGTCGTCGCCGTCGTCGCCGTCGTCGCCGTCGTCGCCGTCGTCGCCGTCGAACAGCGAGCGACCACGCGGGTCCTCGGCGAGCGTCACCGCGTGGGGCAGGTCGATCGCCCGCACCTCGACGCCGCGCGCGTTCGCCCACGCGATCGCCTGCCACTCGGGGCTGAACGAGGCGAGCGGCGAGAACACGGCCCGCTGCGGCCGGTCGCGCACGTGGCCGAGCAGGGCGACCGGCGGGACGAGACCGGGGTGCCCGACCCACCGGAACGCCGAGGTCGTGTCGGCCGGCGCCTCGACGAGGACGAGCGCGGGCTGCAACTCGTCGAGCGCGCGCACCACCGAGCGCGCCGAGCCGGGCCCGTGGTGCCGGACGCCGAGCAGGTGGACCTCCGTCGGCCCCGAACGGCTGGTGGCGGCGATCGTCGCGGTGGCCGGCACGGTCGACGGGCCCTCAGCCGAGCTGGCGACAGGCCTCGTAGAGGTCGCCCCAGCCCTCGCGGGTGCGCACGACGCCCTCGAGGTACTCGCGCCAGACGACGTCGTCGTGGACCGGGTCGCGCAGCACCGCGCCGACCACGCCGGCGGCGACGTCGTGGGCGCCCATCCGGCCGTCGCCGAAGTGGGCCGCCAACGACATCCCGTTCGCCAGCACCGAGATCGCCTCGGCGGTGGACAGCGTGCCGGACGGGACCTTCAGGCTGGTGCCGCCGTCGAGCGTGGCGCCCGACCGCAGCTCGCGGAAGATCGTGACGACCCGACGGATCTCGTCGGCCGCGGCCGGTACCTCGGGGAACGACAGCGCCGCGCCGAGCTCGGCCACCCGCTGGGCGACGATGCGGACCTCCTCCTCGGGCGTCTCGGGCAGCGGCAGCACGACGGTGTTGAAGCGTCGCCGGAGCGCGCTCGACAGCTCGTTGACGCCGCGGTCGCGGTCGTTCGCCGTCGCGATCAGGTTGAAGCCGCGCACCGCCGCCACCTCGGTGTCGAGCTCGGGCACCGGGAGCACCTTCTCCGACAGCACCGAGACGAGCGCGTCCTGCACGTCGGACGGCATCCGGGTGAGCTCCTCGACGCGGGCGATCGCCCCGGTCCGCATCGCCCGGAACACCGGCGACGGCACGAGCGCCGCCTCCGACGGCCCCTCGGCCAGCAGGCGGGCGTAGTTCCACCCGTAGCGGAGCGACTCCTCGGTGGTCCCCGACGTGCCCTGCACGAGCAGCGACGAATCGCCGCTGATCGCCGCCGCGAGGTGCTCGCTCATCCACGTCTTGGCGGTGCCCGGGACGCCGAGCAACAGCAGCGCCCGATCGGTGGCCAACGTGGCGACGGCCATCTCGACGAGGCGGCGCCGGCCGACGTACTTGGGCACGACGACGGTGCCGTCGGTCAGCTCGCCGCCGAGCAGGTAGGTGACGACCGCCCACGGCGACAGCCGCCAGTTCGGCGGGCGCGGCCGGTCGTCGAGCGCCGCCAGCGCCGCCAGCTCGTGGGCGTACTCCGCCTCGGCGTGTGGCCGCAGGACCGTCGGCGGTGCGCCGTCGGGCGGGGGTGACGCGGATCGCGCGGGTTCGGTCGCCACGGTCGTGACCCTACCCATGGGGTGCCACGGCCGACAGGAGGCGGTGACGGGTGATGGCGAGGTCGGCGAGGGCGTGGGCGACGCCCGCCGACGGCGACACGCGGTCGACCGTGGCGAGGGCCTCGGCGGTCGGTTCGAGCACGGCCGGGCGGCAGCGGGCGAGGAGGTGGACGAGCACCGGTTGCCGCGCGGCGCCGACCCGACCGTCGTGGAAGCCGGGGAGCAGACGGGCGACGAACGTGTGGGCGTCCGCGCCGACCAGCGGTTCGAGCTCGGGCGGGATCGGCAGATCCGGCAGCGCCAGCGCCAGCGCCGCGACATCGTCGGGATCGGCGTCGGGATCGGCGTCGGAGGTCCGGGTGCCGGAGCGGGCCGAGCGGCCCGCTCCCCGGAGCCCGGGCACGTGATCGAGCAGCCACTCCGCCACCGGCCCCGCGGCACGCACGACCCGGGCCCGCCGCACCGGGTCGCGGCGGTGGGACCGCAGCAGCGCCACCGTCACGTCGGCGGGCAGGCGCCAGCCGTGCGCGAGCACCGTCAGCACCCACTCGTCGGTCAGCACGGGCCAGCGCTCCTCGGCGTCGCGCCACGCAGCGACGGCGGCAGGTGGACACAGCGGGCGCGGATCGTCGGCGGGTGGTGCGAGGCGGGTGGCCGCCGGACCGGGCACGAACGCCGCTCGGCGGACGGCCGCACAGGCAGCCACGTCGGCGAGCATCCGCGCCGACGGTTCGGCGCGCACCGCGTCGGCCACGACGTCGCCGAGCGGCCCGACCGGCGGGGTCGGCGGGTCGCGGCGTTCGGTCCCGAGCAGCGCGACCGTCAGCAGGTCGCGCCAGTGGGCCTCCAGATCGAACGTGGTGGCCGCGCCATCGGCCTTCATCGTCGACCCCGCACGAACGAGGGATCGGCCCGCGGACCGACGTCGAGCGCCCGATCGGGGAGGTGCACGGTGAGCGGCACGACGCCGTGCGGGGTCCACTCGACCGTCACCGGGACGTCGTCGCCGAGCGAGGCCCCGACGAG
>SKSP01000345.1 GCA_007122945.1 Ilumatobacteraceae bacterium
CCCGCGCCGTTCGCCGGGCCGCGGCCTGCCACGTGATCGGCGACCACCTCAGCTCGGGGGCCCACGCCACGATCGACGCCGTCGGGTCGAGCGCGAGCGTCACGGACTGCCTGCGCATCACCCGCCCGAAGGGCCGGGTCGTGCTGCTCGGCATGCCCGCGGACGTGTCCCTCGACCTCACCGGCCTGTGGCACCGCGAGACCGAGCTGAAGGGCGCCTACACCTACGGCACCGAGACGCTCCCCGACGGGTCGACCGCCCGGACGTTCGACCTCGCCATGGCGACCGCCACCGAGATCCGTGCCGAGCGCCTGCTCTCGGCCACCTACCCGCTCGACCAGCACGTCGACGCGATCACCCACGCCGCCGCGGCCGGTCGTCGCGGCGCCGTCAAGATCGCGTTCGACCCCCGCCTCCCCAGAAAGGGCGCCCGCTGATGCCCCGCCCCGGATTCGTCCTCGACGTCGACCGTTCGACACCGCCCACGCTGTTCTGGCGGGGCGAGAACTTCAGCCTCGAACGGCTCCCCGCCGACCGGAGCCGGATCATCTACCCGCCCGAGCCGCTCGCCGGCATCGACGACCTCGACGGCGCGATCCGCCACGCCCTGTTGCACCCGCACGACAGCGACCCGCTCCCCGCGCTCCTCCGACCGGGCATGAAGCTCACGATCGCGTTCGACGACGTCAGCTTGTCGCTACCGAAGATGCGCCGCCCCGACACGCGCCAGCGGATCGTGGAGGCCGTGCTCGACCTGGCCGCCGAGGCCGGGGTCGACGACGTCCACATCATCGCCGCGCTCGGGCTCCACCGACGGATGCACGAGTACGAGATGCGCCACGTCCTCGGCGATCGGATCTACGACGCGTTCGCGCCCCGCGACATGCTCTACCAGCACGACGCGGAGGATCTCGACAACCTCGCGGTCGTCGGCACGACCGACCACGGTGAAGTGGTCGAGATCAACAAGCGGGCCGCCGACAGCGATCTCGTCGTGTACGCCAACGTGAACCAGTCGCCGATGGACGGCGGCTGGAAGTCGCTCACCACCGGCCTCGCGTCGTACCGCTGCCTCAGCTTCCACCACAACCCCGAGACGCTGCAGAACACCCGCAGCCTCGTCGACCGGCACAAGAGCGCGCTCCACAAGAGCGTGTGGCGGATGGGCAAGGTGCTGCGCGACCACGGGCCAGCGGTGTTCCAGGTCGAGACGTCTCTCAACACCGACACGTTCCCGCGGGCGTTCGACTTCCTCTCCAAGCGCGAGTGGGAGTGGACGGCGCGCGACCGCGCCGCGTTCCTCGCGACGACGAAGGCGCTGCAGCGCACACCCACGCGACTGGCCCGCAAGATCTTCCACGGCATGGAGGCGCCCTACCGCACCACCAGCGTCCAGGCCGGAGACACCGAGGCCGTGCACGAGATCACCCTCCAGAACGTCTACGCCCAGCAATCGGTCGAGGTCGAGGGGCAGACCGACGTGCTGACGATGGGCATCCCGTTCATCTGCCCGTACAACCCCGAGTCGATCATGAACCCGATCCTCGTGATGTGCATGGGGCTCGGCTACCTGTTCAACATGTACCGCGGCAAGCCGCTCGTCCGCGAGGGCGGCGTCGTGATCATGACGCACCCGACGTACCGCGACTTCCACCCCGTCCACCACCCGAGCTACATCGACTTCTTCGACGAGGTCCTGGCCGACACGAACGACCCGGCGGTGATGTCGTCGAAGTGGGAGCAGCGGTACGCCGAGGACGAGTGGTACCGACACCTGTACCGCACCGGGAACGCCTACCACGGCGTGCACCCGTTCTACGCGTGGTACTGGGGCGCCCACGGGCAACAGCACGCCGGCAAGGTGATCATCGTCGGGGGCGATCCGGCCACCGTCCGACGTCTGGGCTTCACGCCGGCGTCGACGATGGACGACGCGTTCGAGATCGCGAGCGACACCGTCGGCCGGTCCCCCACCGTCACCCACCTCCACGTGCCGGCGATGCTCGTGGCCGAGGTGAGCTGATGAGCCGGCGGACGACGCTGCGACGGGCCCAGCGGGCCGCGGGCGGCGTCGAGGCGGTGGTGCGCGGCGTGGCGTCCCCGCTGCGCGGCGTCGGCTTCCCGTATCGGGCACCCAGTGTTCCCCGTGGCGTCGAGCTCCCCGACGAACCCTCGACGCTCGGCGCCGACTACGACACCGACTGGGCCCGCTCCCCCGTCGCGCGTGCCGCCCGCGTGGCGATCGCCGAGGGCCCGATCCGCCTCGCCGCCCGTCTGATCACCGACCCGGAGATCCTCGGGCTCGACCGCCTGGCCGACCTGACCGCCCTCGAGGACCCACCGCCGCTCATCTTCGCCCCCAACCACCACAGCCATCTCGACACCGGGCTGATGATCCGGTCGGTGCCCCGACCGTGGCGCCACGACCTCGTCGTCGCGGCGGCGGCCGACTACTTCTTCGACGCCCGATGGAAGGCGACCGTGTCCGCGCTGGCGCTGAACGCGATCCCGATCGACCGCGACGTGACCGGCCGCCGCTCCGCCGACCTGATCCGCGCGCTGATCGCCGAGGGTCACAGCCTCGTGATCTACCCCGAGGGCGGCCGGTCACCCGACGGATGGGGGCAGACGTTCAAGGGTGGCGCGGCGTACCTGTCCGCCCGGACGGGCGCACCCGTCGTCCCGGTGTTCATCGACGGCACCGGCGCCATCTTCGGCAAGGGGATGAAGCGCCCGAAGCCGGGCCGTACCCGGGTCGTGTTCGGGGCCCCGATGCGACCCGCCGACGGCGAGAACACACGTCGCTTCAACGCCCGCATCGAGGCCGCCGTCACGACGCTCGGCGACGAGACGCTGACCGACGCGTGGACGGCTCGGCAGCGGGCGGCGCGCGGCGAGAGCCCGTCGCTCGGTGGGCCGGAGCACAACGGCTGGCGCCGCCAGTGGGCGCTCGCCGAGCACCGCCGCCGGGGCATCGCG
>SKSP01000021.1 GCA_007122945.1 Ilumatobacteraceae bacterium
CGGCCGGTTCGAGCTCGTCGCCGCGATCGTCGCCCGCCTCGACCAGCTCGACGCGTACGCCGACGAGCTCGACCGCGACCTCGAGACGGCCGAGCGCACCGCCGACGAGCTGGAGATCGCCGCCGCGAACGCGAGCGCCGTGCGTGACGCGCTCTGGGCGGTGCGCCGAGACCGGTTGCGCACCGCGGCGGCCGTCGCCGAGTTGGCGGGGCGCGACGCATCGGACGCCGCGGTCGCCGGCTATCTCGCCGTGCAGCAGGCGTTGTCGGCGATCGATCGGCTCGAGGTCCGCGGCCGGGACTCGGCCGGGCTCCACCTGTTCGTGTGGGATCACGAGCTCGACCTGACCGATCCCGGGGTCGACGCGCTGCTCACCGACCGGACCACCGACCCGCTGTTCCAGTCGTGCTCGGTGCGCATCGTCGACGGTTGCCTCTCGTTCGTCTACAAGGCGGCCGCCGAGATCGGAGAGCTCGGCGACAACACCCGCGTCCTGCGTGCCGCGATCGCCGCCGACGACCTGCTCCGCCGCGCGCTCGCCGCGCCGGGGGCTCGCACGGCGGTGCTGGGGCACACGCGGTGGGCGAGCGTCGGGATCATCTCCGAGCCGAACACCCACCCGCTGAACAGCGAGGAGGTCGATCCGGAGCTCGGTCAGGCCACTCGACCGGCGCCGTACGTGGTGGCCGCGCTCAACGGCGACGTCGACAACCACGCCGACCTGCGGGTCGAGCACGGACTGCGGATCGCGTCGCCGATCACGACCGACGCCAAGGTGATCCCCGCGCTGATGGCGCGAGCGGCCGCCGACGGAGCGACCACCGCCGAGGCGTTCCGGCGCACCGTCGCCGCGTTCGAGGGATCGGTCGCCATCGCTGCCGCCACGGCGCACGCGCCCGGGACGCTGCTGCTCGCGCTGCGCGGCAGCGGGCAGGGGCTGTACGTGGGCCTCGCCGAGGATCGCTACGTCGTCGCCAGCGAGCCGTACGGCGTGGTCGAGGAGACCGACCGGTACGTCCGGATGGACGGCGAGTCGGGCGGCGAGATCGTGGTGCTCGACGGTGCCGCGGCGGGCTCACCGGCAGGTCTGCGTCGGGTCGGGTACGACGGTGCCGAGCGGCCGGTGCTCGACACCGACGTGACCACCGCCGAGGTGACCACCCGCGACATCGACCGGGGCGACGCCGCCCACTTCCTGCTGAAGGAGATGTTGGAGGCGCCCGAGAGCTTCCGCAAGACGCTGCGCGGCAAGATCGTCGACCACGACGGCGCGTTGCGCGCCGCGGTCGGTGAGCGCGCGCTGCCGGCCGATGTCGCGGCCCGGCTCGCAGACGGGTCGATCAGCCGGATCCGGGTCATCGGTCAGGGCACCGCGGCCGTCGCCGGCCAGAGCACGGCCGCCCTGCTGACCGAACTGCTCGACGGCACCTTCGAGATCGCCGCCACGACCGCCACCGAGCTGTCGGGGTTCGGGATGCGGCTCGACATGTCGGACACGCTCGCGATCGCCGTCAGCCAGAGCGGCACCACGACCGACACGAACCGCACGGTGGACCTGCTGCGGGCCCGCGGCGCGGCGGTGGTCGGCATCGTCAACCGGCGCGGGAGCGACCTCGTCGACAAGGCCGACGGTGTGATGTACACCTCCGACGGGCGCGACGTGGAGATGAGCGTCGCCTCGACCAAGGCGTTCTACTCGCAGGTCGCGGCGGGCGCGCTGCTCGCTTGCGCGATCGCCGAGGCGAGCGGCCGCGGCGACACCGGCCGTCGTGCCCGCCTGCTCGCCTCGCTGCGCGAGCTGCCCGACGCGTTGCACGAGGTGCTGGCGCGTCGCGAGGTGATCGCCGAGGCGGCCCACCGGTTCGCGCCGTCGAAGCGCTACTGGGCCGTGGTCGGGAACGGCCCGAACCGGGTCGCGGCCGAGGAGGTCCGGATCAAGCTCAGCGAGCTCTGCTACAAGTCGATCTCCTGCGACGCCACCGAGGACAAGAAGCACATCGACCTGTCGTCGGAGCCGATGATCCTGGTGTGCGCCGCCGGTCTGCGGGGGAGCACGGCCACCGACGTGGCGAAGGAGACCGCGATGTTCCGGGCCCACAAGGCCACACCGATCGTGGTGGCCGACGACGGTGAGACGCGTTATTCGGCGGCGGCGACGATCCACGTCCCGCCGGTCGACCCGGCGTTGGGGTTCGTGCTGTCGGCGATGGTCGGGCACATGTTCGGCTACGAGGCGGCGCTCGCCATCGACGCGACCGCCCACCCGCTGCGCGAGGCGCGCGAAGCCATCGAGCGGACCGCGGCGACCGGGGCGACGTCCGACGTCGCGCTGGCGTTCCTGAGCGACGAGCTCGTCCCCCACGTCGAGCGGTTCGTCGAGGCCCTCGGCGAGGGGCGCTACGACGGGCAACTGGAGGCCAGCACGGCGATGCGGCTCCTCAGCCTGCTGCGCGACCTGTCCGTTCCCCATCCCGTCGAGGAGTTCCAGCGCCGCACCGGCAAGGTGGGCACACCGGCGACGCTGATCGACGAGGTCGCCGCTGCACTCACGCTGGCGATCGAGGAGCTGACCCGGCCCATCGACGCCATCAAGCACCAGGCCAAGACGGTGACGGTCGGTATCTCCCGCAGCGACGAGGGGGTCCTCGATCGGGCGCTCGTCCAGGCCACGCTCGGCGCCGGGGCTGGACGCGACACGCTCAGCTACCGGACGTTGAGCGTGCTCGCCGACCTCGATCCGGCCGTGACCGAGGTGGTCGGCTTCACGCGGTACGCGATCGACGGGACGCAGATCTCGGTGATCGACCGGGGCGGGATCTCGCGCGATCTCCCGAGTCGCGTCGCGGCCGGGAGCCCGCTGGCCGGGACCAAGCGGCGCGTCGCGGACGAGCGCAACGTGCTCGTCGCTCGCGGGCGCAGCGACGGTCGCACGATCATCTTCGTGCCCGAGGTGAAAGCCGATCTCTGCGTGGGTATCA
>SKSP01000349.1 GCA_007122945.1 Ilumatobacteraceae bacterium
TGCCGGCGGCCAGCTGCTCGGCGGCCTCGCGGCCGGCTTCGATGACGCGCGACAGCTCGCGCTCGTCCTCGGCGGTGAGCAGCGGCACCTTGCCGATGTCGTTCAGGTAGAGACCGATGGAATCGTTCATGATGTCTTCTTCAACCGTTCGTGTGGGTCGTCATTCCGGTTCGCGATGTGCCGTGCGGCACACTGGACGCGAAACCGGATCGGGGCCGCCGGGACGCAGGCCCGGCGGGGCGCCGGGCGACACGGTGCTCGGGGGGTGAGCTCGGCTCGATGTCAGCCGAAGTAGGGGGTCACTGCGGAAATTCAACGATAACAGACGTGTCAAGGCTGGTCGGGGTCGGGCGGTGGGGGTGCGCCCGATGTCACCCTAGAGTGGTGCTTCGTGCCCACGGCGTCGCGTGAACCAGCCCCCGCATCCACCGAGAGCGCTCTCGCTCGCCGGGTGGGGTTGTTCGGTGGCACGTTCGACCCCCCGCACGTCGGCCACCTGGTGACCGCCGTGAACGTTCGCCACGCGCTCGACCTCGACCTGGTGGTGATGATGGTGGCGAACGTCCCCTGGCAGAAGGAGGGGACCCGCCGGATCACGGCACCCCTCGACCGCTTGGCGATGGTCGAGGCGGCCGTGGCGGAGGTGCCCGGTCTCGTGGCGGGCGCCGCCGAGATCGAGTTGGGCGGCCCGAGCTACACGGCGGACACCCTCGTGACGCTCGCGGCCGCGTACCCGGGAGCCGAGTTGTTCACGATCGTGGGTGACGACGCGGCAGCAGGCATCGGCACCTGGGAGCGTTACCGAGAGGTGGTCGAGCGGTCCGCGCTCGTCGTGGTCGACCGTCCCGGCGGCCCGGTCGAGCTGCCCGACGACGTCCCCTGGATCCGGGTCGAGGTACCGCGCCTCGAGGTGTCGAGCACCGATCTGCGGTCGCGTTTCACCGACGGACGCCCGCTCGACTACCTCGTCACCGAGCCGGTGCTCGACGTCATCCGCAGCCGGGGTCTGTACCAGGACGCACCGCCGTCCGTACCGTCACCCCGCTCGTCGTCCAGCTCGTCGTCGAGCTCCTCGTCGAGGGTCGCCGGGTGACGGCATCGGCTCGTCGTCGTCGTCGCAACACGATCGTCGCCGGCGTGCTCGCCGTCGTGGCTGCCCTGCTCGCCGTGGGCATCACCGCGGTCGGTGCGTCGACGCTGGTGAACTCGCGCGCCGGGCGCGATGCGGCGGCCGATCGCCTCCCGGTCGCGCTGTTGCCGGTCACGCCGACCGCGCTGGTGGCCGTCGTCGACGACGCCGGCCGGTTGACCACGATGGCCGTCCTCGTGCTCGATCCGTCCGGGGTCGGCGGCAGCATCGTGCCGCTCCCGGTGTCCGCCGACAGCAGTCTCGACATCGGCGACGATCGTTTCCCGCTCGACGAGACGTACGAGGTGGAGGGCGTCGAAGTGTTCGTGGGCGCCGCCGAGGCGATGACGGCGGTCTCGTTCGACGTCGTCGAGATCGTGACGGCGGATCGGATCGAGGAGATCGTCGGCCGCTTCGGCAGCATCGACGTCGAGTTGCCGGTGCCGCTGGTGGACGACGACGAGCCCGCGCCGGTGGTCGAGGTCGGTCCCTCCGTGTTGACCGCGGAGGAGGTCGCCGCCGCGCTCACCGCGTCGACCGAAACCCAGCCCGACCGGCTGCTCGACCCGGCACGCGCCGCGATCTGGGCCGGTCTGGCCGGCCGGGTCGGCGCCGGGACGGGCGAGGCCGGCCCCGTCGGCGCCGGCGCTCCGGTACCGACGCCGGCCGATCTCGACGAGTTCCTCGACCGCTTGTTCTCGGGTCGGGTGGGTTTCCGTGAGCTCGTCGCCCGGGTCCCGCCGGCGGAGCGGAACCCACGTGATGTCGACGTCGTCGTCCTCGATCGCGCCGAGGTGCTGCTCGTGTTCTCCCAGATCGCCCCGGCGCGGGTCGCCACACCGAACGAGTCGCTGACGTTCCGCATCGAGGTCGGTTTCGACGACGCCGATCTCGCCCCGTTCGGCATCAACAACGCGGATGTCGCCCGCGACGTCATCAACCGGCTGTTGTTCGCGCGGGCGAACGTCGTGTCGGTGACCACCGATGCCGGCGACGTCCCCGACGTCAGCCGGGCCACCGTGGTCGACCCGTCGCTGATCGATCGGGTCGAGGAAGGGTGGATCGAGCTGCTCGGTGACATCGTCGTCGAGCCTGCCGAGTTCCAGCTCCTCGGGATCGATGCGACGATCGTGGTCGGTCGCAGCTACCTCGAGCTGCGCGAGGTCGAGGAGGACACCGGCGAGATGGCGCCCGGTGGCCTCACCGAACCGACCGAGCTCGGCCCCACCGACGACGATCCGCCCGATGCCGACGAACCGGGCGCCGCCGGATGACCGATCCCGACGCGTTCGCACTCGCGCTGTCGTGCGCCCGGACCGCGGACGCCGAACACGGCGCCGACGTCACGGTGCTCGACGTGGGCGACCTGATAGCGATCGCCGAGTACTTCGTGATCGCCAGCGCCGGCAACCGGCGCCTGGTGGCGACGCTCGTGGAGCGGATCGAGGAACGGGCGAAGGCCGACGTGACCCGGTCACCGCTGCGGATCGAGGGCAACGACCAGCAGCAATGGGTGCTGATGGACTACGGCGACGTCGTCGTGCACGTGTTCCTCACCGAGATCCGCGAGTTCTACGACATCGAGCGCCTGTACCGCGACGTGCCGACCGTCGATTGGCGGGTCGACGGCGACGGCGCCGGCACCGAGGCCTGAACACCGCGCCCCTGAACACCGCGCCCTCGGCGTGTTGCCGATGGCGCGGCCGCATCGGTATCGTTCGCCATCCCCTCGCGGGGCTATAGCTCAGTTGGTAGAGCGCTTCCATGGCATGGAAGAGGTCAGGGGTTCGATTCCCCTTAGCTCCACCCCCGCA
>SKSP01000571.1 GCA_007122945.1 Ilumatobacteraceae bacterium
CACGAAGTTCAGCACGACTGCGCCGACGACGGTGAGCGAACCGACGAGCACGAACACGACGACGGCCACTGCGGCGTCCGTTCCACGCACGCCGGCTTCGACGATCGATGCAGCGGCTGCTACGGCCAGCACGAAATTCTTCGGGTTCGCCCCGGACAACGCCAGTCCGAGTGCCGCGGCCCTGACCGGCGTCGCCGAGTCGAGCGATGCCATCCAGCCCGGCACATCGCGAGCAGCGCCGTCCCGGGATCGGGTCCACCACTTGCGTACGCCGAGCGCCATGAGGGCCGCACCTGCCAGCACCCTCCCCCAGTCCGCGATTGCCGACGATGTGCTGTCGGGATCATCGGCACCGCTGAACACGACGACGACCAGGACGGTGACCACCGACAGGCCGAGGATCCATCCGCCAGCGAACAGCGGACCGTTGACGCTGCCGCGGGCCCCGGCCAGTATCAGCACGATGCCGATGACGGGAAACGGGCTGAGCGCGATCGCCAGCGCCGCCGGCAGTCCCGCACCGATCGCCTGGAAAAGCACACTCCTCCGTCCACCCGCAGGACACCGGCCGGCCCGATGCGCTGACCATCGTATTTGCTCCCGGCGACCTCGTCCGCGTCCTGATCGGGTCGGCCGCGTCGGCTTCGGCGCCGTCGTCGGCCCCGGATCGCTCGTTCGATGAGCGAGGGTGGAACCGAACGCCGGCCGATGCTGCCGCTCAGGAGCCGGGGCGCTCACCCGTCGAGGATCTTGGCCTTCTCGGACTCGAACTCGGCGTCGGTCAGCACGCCCTGTTCGCGCAGCGCGGCGAGGGCGGTGAGCTGCTCGACCGACGTCGCGACCGGCGCTGGAGCGGGCGGCGGCTGGGTGCAGGTGAAGGGCGCACTCGTCGGTTCCAGCCCGTCGAGTCCGGGGACCGGTGGTTGGAGATCGCAGATGGTGCCCATCACGTCCGCCCGGGCCCAGGTCGACCCGCGTACCGAGAGCGCCTCGACCACCGCATCGACGGTCAGCGGTTCGAGTTGTCGGATCAACGCGGGGACTGCGTTGGTGGCAATCTCCCAGGCCTGATCGAGATCGATGCGGTGGTAGTGATGCGCGAGCAGACGCGCTCGTCATCGCTGCGACTCACAGCGGCACGGCCTCGCTCCGGACGTGGTGATCGCGCTCCTTCAGCCCACCGACCGACACCACATCGACCCGGGTACCGAGCAGCGCTTCCAGCTCCTCGCTGATGTGGAGGAGGTCGAACAGCGAACTTCCCCTTCCTCGAACTCCACGAGGACGTCCATGTCGCTGTCAGTTCGTTCGTCTCCTCGGGCGACGGAGCCGAGGACCGAGACCGATCGGCCGCGGTGCCGACGCACGATCTCGAGGATCTCGAGTCGATTCGACTCGACGACGCGCATGCGCTCTCCCATGACCAAGTAGCTACTTCCGAACGCCGGCTGCACGCGGAGGTTGCCCGACGGTCGCAGTTGCCCGCTCGTCCTACGACGAGGAGCGGCGCGTGGCGAGACGCTCCACCACGGCCAGTCGACTGTTCGGCAGCACGTGCGCGTAGGTATTCATCAGCATCTCGGGGCTGTGGCCCAGCAGGTCGGCGATCGCACGCAACTCGCCGACATCGGTGGCGTTGCGGACCATGTGTGTGGCCGCAGTGTGTCGCAGCCCGTGGAACGTCAACCGCTGCAAGCCGACCTTGGTGTGGTGGGTCTTGTAGGACACCTCTCGAACCCCGCCGACGTGTTGTGCGCTCCGAAGTCCGCCTCTGCCGGTGCAACGGGACGACGACCACGCGGCCCGCATCATTCCTGAGCTTGACGTGGCGAGCGCTGGCTCACGTGCGGAGGACCCAACACGCTCCGGCGTGCCCGGTGCCGATGAGGACTGCGTTCCGCCGCTCAGCGCGTACCATTTCGGCATGGCGTTCGAGCGCATCACCGTCGACCCGGACCGGATGTGAACGCTGTATGGATGGACGAAGTGGTGCTCGCCGATGCTCCGAGCGCGACATGGCGTTGCGTCTCTTCTCCAAAGTTCAACGGAAGTCGTACACAGGAAGGTGACAACGTGAACGAGAAATCGCGAACTCACCCGCATCAGCCGATGCGCCGGCGGCGCTTTCTCCAGCTCGCTGGTATCGGCTCGCTCGCGAGCGGACTACTCGCCGCGTGCTCTCCCGAGCGAACCGATGGTGACGAGCCAGACGCCGACGGCGCGACGGATGATGAACTCGCCGCCGAGGCAGACGACGACCTTCTCGCTGACGTGCGGGAGAACTTCGAACCATTCGACTCACAGGAGCTCGACCTGGAGACGCTGGAAGTCGAGTTCCCGAATGGTCCGACCGCGGCCGAGCCGTGGGACAACACCTGGGTCGGACAGGTCACCGACGACCTGTTCATCGGTATCCGGATCGCCGACCCCAACGGCGACGCACCACGAGAGGTAACCGCCTACCTCTGCGACAACGAGTTCTGGGCAGTCCTCGACGGCGAACTGGTCGACGATGCGGCAACACTCTCCGACGAAGGCACTGTCGTGGGTCTGGAACTGATCGGCGACGAGGTCACCGGCAGCGTGACGCTCGCTGATCAGAACCCGATCGACTTCAGCGCCGAACCGGCGACGGGCGATGCCGGCGTGTACGTTGCGTCGACCGAGCTGGACGAGGTCGAAGTCACCGGCCGGTGGATCGTCCTGAAAGACGGCCAGCAACGAGGTACCGAGATCTGCTGCAGCTTCGCGTGTTGCCCGCCCATCGGCGCCTGCTGGCCGTGCAGGGAGCAGCTCTGAGAATCGGACCGAGGTGAACAGTCGCCAGCGCCTCCGCGAATCCGCGCTTCGAACAACGCGGGTTGAGCGCCAACCGGCCCCGGCACAGCCTGTGCGAGGCCAAGCATCACCTGACCATCCCCGATGTGCCGCTCGACCACG
>SKSP01000502.1 GCA_007122945.1 Ilumatobacteraceae bacterium
AGTACGACGAGCTGGACCAGCGGCGGCGCGCCGAGGCCGACCAGCTCCTCGCCGCCACGGTCGACGCCGTCGGCCTCGAGGGTGCCGAGCGCCGTCTGCTCGACGGCCCGGCCGGGCCGGCGATCTGCGATGTGGCCGAGTCGGTGCACGCCGACGTCATCGTCATGGGGTCCCGCGGCCGCGGCGGTCTCCGTCGCGCCGTCCTCGGGTCGGTCTCGGATCACGTGATCCGCAACGCGTCGTGTTCGGTGCTGGTCACGAGCACACATGCCGAACACCCCGAGTGATCTCCGCACCTTCGTTAGTCACACTTCGCTCAAGTTCATCGGCGTCGTGCCGATGACCACACGTGTCGCAAGCCCAGGTGATGGACGTCGGCGTGTCGCGGGATGCCCGTCACCCGCGCCCGTCGGCGATCGACGATGCCCGCTCCACGACGATCGCTCTCACCCTCTTCCTCGTCGCGATCGCGATCCACGCCACCGGCGCCGTCGGCGATCTGACCTATCCCGTCGTCGTGCTCGGCGGGATGGCGTGCACGATCCTCGGGCTCCGTCGCCACCGTCCGTCGGTCCGCTTCCCGTGGATCCTGCTGCTGGCCACGGCGGTGCTGTGGACCGCCGCCGGGGTGGTGCGTCAGGCAACCGACGCGACCGGCGACATGTCGTCGAGTCGCTCCCTGCTCCCAGACCTGTTCGCCTTCCCGGGCTACCTGGTGTTCGGGGTCGCGCTCTACGCGCTGCTCCGCTCGCGTGCGGCGACCGGCGAGCGCGGCGCGACGCTCGATGGCATCATGCTCGCGGCCGGCGCGTCGCTCATCGTGCACGAGCTGCTGATCGCCCCGACGCTCGGCGACGACGACGCCTGGGTGATGGCACGCGTCGCCGTCGCGGTGTACCCGGCCGTCTCGATGTGCTTGCTGGTCCTCGCCGCCCGCCTGGCGTTCGGCCCCGGGGAGCGATCGGTGGCGTTCGCGCTCGTGCTCGCCGGGACCGTGAGCCTGCTGATCGGGGACATCGTGTTCGCCTACGGCGAGATCGGGGTGTTCCAGGTCCCGCAGGCGGTCCTCGAGATCCCCTATCTGCTCGTCCCGGCGTTCATCGGGTCGGCCGTGCTGCACCCGTCGATCACCCAGGTGACGACGCGATCGCGACGCCCGACCGCCCGACTCGGTCCCGGCCGCTTGTTCCTCGTGTCCGCGGCGCTGCTGGCACCGCTGGTGGTCATCGCCACCCACACCGACGAACGTGGGCGCATGGTGGCCGTCGCGCTCTCGGGAGTGCTCGCCGCCACCGCGATCGTCCGACTCGTGTCGGCGATCACCACGCAGGCCGCCACCGAGGAGCGCCTCTCCCACCAGGCCACCCACGACGAGCTGACCGACCTGCCGAGTCGGGTGCTCGTGCTGGAGACGATCGACGAGTTGCTCGCTCGGGACTCGACGCGTCCGGTGGCGGTGATGTTCCTCGACGTCGACGAGTTCAAGATGGTCAACGACTCGATGGGGCACGTCGTCGGCGACGCCCTACTCGTCGCCGCAGCTGATCGGATCGTCGAGACCGTGCGCCGCGACGATCTCGTCGGGCGGATCTCGGGTGACGAGTTCGTCGTCGTCGCGCCCGACCTCGATGCCGTCGGTGCGTACGCGCTCGCCGAGCGAGTGCGGCACGCGATGTCGGACGCGTTCGTGCTCGGGGACTACGAGATGTTCGTGTCGGTGTCGGTCGGGGTCACGATCGCCGACGACCCGGCGGCGTCGGCCGCGACGCTGGTCCAGGAGGCGGACACTGCGATGTACCGCTCGAAGGACGCCGGCAAGAACACGATCACGATGTTCGACGCGTCGATGCGCGAGCGCATCGCGCGCCGCGTCGATCTCGAACGGTTGCTCCGGCACGCGCTCGACGAGCGGCGCGTCACGGTCGCGTTCCAGCCGGTCGTCGCCCTGCCGTCCGGACGGGTGCACGGTTTCGAGGCGCTCGCCCGCTGGGAGATGGACGGAGTGAGCGTCTCACCGGTCGAGTTCATCCGGATCGCCGAGGAGTCGGGCCTGATCGTCCCGCTCGGCAACTACGTGCTCGACGAGGCCTGTCGGCAGTTGGCGTACTGGCGTCGCGCGATCCCGGGGGGTGAGTCGTTGCAGATGTCGGTCAACCTCTCACCCCGCCAGATGCGCGCGAGCGACATCGTCGATGTCGTCGCCGAGACGCTCGATCGTCACCGCCTGCCCGGCGACGCACTCTGGCTGGAGATCACCGAGAGCGTGATGATGGAGGACTCGTTGACGACCGTCGCCGTGATGACCGGTCTACGGACGCTCGGCGTCCGGCTGGCGGTCGACGACTTCGGCACGGGGTACTCGTCGCTGTCCTACCTCAAGCGGTTCCCGGTGTCGCGCGTCAAGATCGACCGTGCCTTCGTCTCGGGCCTCGGGCGTCACCAGTCCGACTCGTCGCTCGTGGAGGCCATCATCGCCATGGCAGCGGCCCTCGGGTTGGAGCCCGTCGCCGAGGGCGTCGAGACCCACGAGCAGGCGCGTCGACTGGGTGACCTGGGGTGCTCGCTGATGCAGGGTTTCCTCTACAGCCGGGCGGTGCCGGCGCTCGACGTGCCCGGCGTCGTGGACCTGATCGGCGCACCGAGTGGCCGCCGAGCGGGTCGGGTCCGCCGCTGCGCGACACCGACCAGCCGATGAGGCCGCCAGCTCAGCGCCCGGGGTGCTCCGGGATCGGCTCGGGCAGCTCGGCGACGTACCAGGTCTGACGATCCAGCACACCCACGCTCGAGTGCGGGAAGTTGTCGGCGATCCGACGGGTGAGGGTGTCGGTGTCGAACGTCGTCCGGTTGAAGTCACAGATGTCGAACACGAGCACGCCACCGTTCCGGGCGGGGATCTGCCAGAGCTCGAGGTACAGACGGTTGAACAGCGTCATGCCG
>SKSP01000544.1 GCA_007122945.1 Ilumatobacteraceae bacterium
ACCGTCGCAGGGTCGGCCGAGGCGGTGTCGCTGCTGGCCGCGTCATCGTCGTCGCCGCCGCACGCCGCGGCGGCCAGGGCACCCGCGACGACGAGCGCGAGACCACGGGCCGTCATCTTCACGGTCACGGCGGATCTCCTCATGGGCTCGGGCGCCGTCCCCGTCGGTGACGGCACGTCGCCCAACGTAGAGACCGATCTGTCAGTAGTCTGTGAGTCGTCCCGCCGGATGTGCGATCGGGTCAGATCCGTTCGACGATCGTGGCGGTGCCCATGCCGCCGCCGGTGCACATCGCGACCATGCCGGTCGACAGGTCGCGGCGCTCCAGCTCGTCGACGAGCGTGCCGATCAGCATCGCCCCGGTCGCGCCGATCGGGTGGCCGAGCGCGATCGCACCGCCGTTGACGTTGACCTCGTCGGGGTCGGCGCCGGTGTCGTCGAAGAAGCGGAGGACCACCGAGGCGAACGCCTCGTTCACCTCGAACAGGTCGATGTCGTCGACCGTCATCCCGGAGCGGGCGAGGCAGCGGTTGGCCGCCGGGCCGGGCGCAGTGAGCATGATCAGCGGTTCGTCGGCGGCGACGGCGGACATCACGATGCGGGCCCGCGGCGTGAGGCCGTGCGCCCGCGCGTAGTCCGGCGACGCGACGAGCACCGCCCCCGCGCCGTCGACCACGCCCGAGCTGTTGCCGGCGTGGTGCACGTGACGCAGATCGACGCCGGGGTACTTCTGCTCGATCAGCTCGCGCATCGTCCGCTCGGTCTGTTCGAAGCTGAGATCGTCCATCTTGGGGAAGCTCGGGTCGAGCTGGGCGAGCGTCTCCATCGTCGTGCCCGGCCGGGGGAACTCCTCCCGGTCGAGCGCGACCGAACCGTCGTCGTTGCGGATCGGGATCAGACTGCGGTCGAAGCGGCCCTCGGCGATCGCCGCGGCGGCGCGCTCTTGGCTCACGAACCCGACCCGGTCACAGTCTTCCCGGCTGCGTCCGTCGACCGACGCGATCAGGTCGGCCGACAGCCCCTGGGGCACCTGCGGGTGGGTCTCGAGCAGGTGCTCGTTGTTGGCGTGGAAGCCGTCGGTGCCGTTGCGCGCCGGGCGGCTCATCGACTCGACACCACACCCGATCACGAGGTCCTGGTGGCCGGCGAGCACGCCCATCGCGGCGAACGTGACCGCCTGCTGACCCGAACCGCAGAACCGGTTGAGGGTGACGCCCGGGACGCTGATCGGCCAGCCCGCGTCGAGCACCGCCATCCGGCCGATGTCGTGGGCGTGGTCGCCGGCGTGCGCGCCGTTGCCGCACACGACGTCGTCGACGTCGACCGGGTCGAATCCCGCGCGCTCGCGGAGACCCTCCAACACCTGGGCCAGGACCCGCTGCGGGTGGAGGTGGGCGAGGCTGCCCTTGCCCTGCTTGCCGACGCCCCGAGGCGACCGGACGGCGTCGATGATCCACGCTTCACGTTCCACAGACGGGACCGTACCGAGCCGTCCCGACGCGATCCGAGCCGGGCGGACGCGCCGCGCGGATCATCATGGCTGTGGCACCCCCGGCGTACCCTCGCCGACACCGACCTCCTCGCACTCGATCCCGGAACTCGTGCGTGTGGTCGACGACGGGCTGACGCTCGCACTCGACCTTCCGCACCTGCGAACCTGACACCTGCGGACCGGAGGTCCGAGGAGGAACCCATGACTCGATCCGACGACCACCCGAGCGATCCCGTCGACGACCCGGCATTCGCGGCCGCCGTTCGCGAGGCGCTGAGCGACGGGCCGCGCCCGCTCGGTGAGCTGGCGACCCACCTGCACACGTCCGGCGCGCTCACCCGCGCGATCGCCGAGATCGTCGACGCGGACGTCCTCGACGACGGTGACCTCCTCGACGACCTCGAAGACGGTGACGGCGATCTCGGCGACGGCAACACCCGGCCCGACTGGATCGTCGACCTCGTCGACGAACTACTCCTCGACGTCCCCGGCATCTGGGTCGACGACGACGAGGTCGTCCACCTCGCCGCGAGCACGCTCGACGGCGTCACGCTCACGCACGAGGTGAGTGCCGACGAGATCGACCGAGGGGCACTCGACGCGACCCCCGACCTCGTCGCCATCGCCACCGGGCTCGACGGCGAGGCGTCCCTGCTCGGTCCCGTCCCCGGGCGGATCCGGCTGGTGGACCCGTTCTCCGCCGACGACGACATCGCGGACGAGCTCGGCTCGTTCATCGGTCCGGACGGCTGGCTCCACGACATCGCGCCCGGACAGCTCGTCGCACTCCGACGGGTCGGCGACGCGCTGGAGCTGATCACCGATGTCGAGCTCGACACCGATGACGACGCGCGCTACGACACCGGCGACGAGGACGTCGACGACACCGCGACGCTGCTCGCCGATCGGTTCGAGGGGTTGGCCGAGCCCGGGTTCGGTGTCGATGTCGACGAGCTCGTCCTCGAGACGATCATCCGCGACCCGGCGGCGTTCCGACGCATGCTGCCCCCGATCACCGATCAGCTCGACGAGGTCGGCCTGCGGTGCGTGAACGGCTTCGTCGGCCCCGCCGACGAGGACTTCGACGAACCCGACGACACCGACGACGAGATCGACCGTGTCGCCGAGCTCGCCCTCCAGTACCGCCTCGAGCCGTGTTGTCGCGAGGCCTTGGAAGCGGCGGTCGACGGCCTGGAGCTGATGGACGGCACACTCGGCAGCGGACCGCTCCCCGCGGCGGTGATCGCCGAGATCGCGGACGCGCTCCGTCACGGCCCGACCATCCTGCTGCTGGAGCAGTACGTGCGCCACGAGGCCGACGAGTTCGAGCGCGAGCTGGAACGCCTCGGTGCACTCGGGCGGACGCTCCTCGACGCCGGTTCGCGCACGGCCGGCCCCGGGCATCACCTCGTGGGCCTGTACGAGCTCCACTCGGGTCGTGCGGCTGCCGCGCTCGACCACCTCGAACGGGCCGTCGGGCTGGACGGACCCGAGACCCCGGCCGCGCTCGAGCTGGCCGCGTTGCGCACCGACACCGGCGACGTGCGGCGAGCGCTCGACACGTGGCGCCGCACGCCGCCGGCGGCGGGCCGCGACGAACACGTCGCCACGCTGTCGGAGTTGCTCGACCATCTCGAGGGTGCGCGGCGCAACGACCCGTGCCCGTGCGGGTCGGGCCGCAAGTTCAAGCAGTGCTGCGCGATCGACCCGAAGCTCGGCCCGGCCGATCGGCGCCGGTTGGCGCTGTTCCGGGTCGGCGTGCACGCGGCGACCCGCCTCGGGGACCGCCGGTTCGGGCTCGCGCTCACCGCCGTCGGCGCCGGCGATCCCCCGGACCACGACCACCACGACCACCACCACCACGACCACGACGACCACGACGACCATGCTCACGAGCCGATGGACGTCGTGGCATCGCTGCGGCACTGGCAGGACGATCCGCTCCTGCTCGACCTCGTCGTCCACGAGGAAGGCGGCCTCGAGGGGTACCTGGCGGAGCGGGGGGAGGTCGTGCCCGACGACGTCCGGACCTGGCTCGAGTCGCTGCTCGACCAGCCGCGAACGCTGTGGGAGGTGACCGTGGTCGATCCGGCCACGGGGTCGGCGACGGCCCGGTCGGTGCTCACCGACGAGCGGATCGAGGTCACGCTCCGCGACGTCGATCCGCGCATCGACCGCCACGCCCACGTGATCGGTCGCCTCGTCCCCGACTCGGTGGACGGCGGCCCGGGGTTCGTCGGCATCGTGCGCGTCGTGGAGCCGGATCGTGCACGGGCCACCGTCCACCTGCTCGACAACTGGGCCACCCCCGACGAGCTGGCCGCCTGGGCGGCGGGCGGATCGGTGTCCCCGACGCTGCCGGACCCGACGGGCAATCCGCTACCGCTGGCCACCGTCCACCTCGGCCTCGTCGCCGACGACCGTGACCGGTCACGGGTCGCGCTGGACGAGCGGTACGTCAGCGACGGGGCTGACCGGTGGCGCCAGGTGGTCCACCTCGGCGAGCACCCCGACCCGGAGGTCACCGTCGCCACGCTCGAGCTGCTCGACGACGAACTCGTCGCGACGGTCCACGGCGGCGGCCGTCTCGGGCGACTGCGCGACGAGCTGGAGTCCGCCGGCTTCACGTGGATCCGGAGCGACCTGAACCCCGACGTGACGTGACACGACGCCGAAAGGACCGACACGATGACCGAACCCACCACCGACCGGGCCGCCGAGTGGGACCGCCTCCGCGAGCGGTACCTGCTGCCCGCCGACGAGCGGCCACCGTCCTCGGCACGAGGCGTCCACCACCAGGCGCTGCTGAGCTCCGACGTCGAGCGGACGATCCGCTTCTACACCGAGGTGCTCGAGTTCCCGCTCACCGAGCTGTTCGAGAACCGCGACTACGAGGGATCGACGCACTTCTTCTTCGACATCGGCCACGGCAACTTCCTCGCCTTCTTCGACTTCCCCGGGCTCGACCTCGGCCCGTACCGGGAGGTGCTCGGCGGCCATCACCACCTCGCGATCTCGGTCGAGCCCGACACGTGGGCCCGGCTCCGCGCCAACCTCGACACCGCCGGGGTCGACTACGTGAACCTGAGCGGCACCTCGCTGTACTTCTCCGGCCCCGACGGCGAACGTCTCGAGTTGATCGCCGACCCCCTCGGCGAGATGTACGGCACCAAGGTCGGCTGACACCCGCTCCTGACCGGGCCGGGTCACTCCCTCACACCCCACGCGTACCGTCGGACCTCATGACGGAGACCGCCACGCGACCCTGCACCTGCGGCGCGCTCGCCGACCGGCTCGAGCGGGCGACGTTCGACGTCGCCCCGAGTGCCGGCGGCGGGTGGGAGGCGTGGCGGGTCGCGCTCGGGCGGCTGATCGGCCGGCTCGGCGCCGGGCCGACCCACTGCGTCGTCGTCACCCAGGACCCGAACCAGCGCTACGTGCAGTTCCTGCTCGGGCACGGGCGGGTGCACGCCGAGGTGTCGTCCAACAACTACCTGATCGGCGACTTCCGCCTGACGCCCGCCGAGGAACGGCACCTGCGCGACCTCGGCTTCGACATCGACCCCGACGACGACCACGACGAACGCTTCCCGCACAACTGGGTCCGCATCGTCGACCTGCGCCGTCCCGACGATGCCGCCGCGGTCGCCGCGGTGATGAGTCATCTCGTGGAGGTGATCGCCCTGTTCGACGACCGACATCCGGTCCGGGTCGACCTGTTCGGCGCCGACCATCCCTGCGAGCCGTGCACCTGGGGCGACGACACCGACGGCGGGTGACCGCGCGACCGGCGCAGGTCGCGCCGGGTCCTACGCTGACGGCCGTGGGGAACCAGCGACCACTCCCGCCGCTCGCCCGCCACGCGCTGATCGAGCGACGGCGGTTCCTGGCCGCCCTCGGGGCGGGCGCGGCCACGGTCATCGCCGGATGTGCACGCGACGGCGGCGCGACGCCGGCCACGGCACCGTCCACCATCGTCTCGAACACCTCGTCGACGACATCCACCACGTCCACGACGTCCACCACCACGTCCACCACCACGTCCACCACGGTCGCCGACACGGTGCCGTACGACCCCGACCTGCCGTACTGGGCGCAGGGCAACTTCGCCCCGGTCCCCGACGAGATCGACGCATTCGCCCTCGACGTCAGCGGTGCGCTCCCCCCTGAGCTGGACGGCCTCTACGTCCGCAACGGGTCCAACCCGGCCGGCGGCCCGGGCGCCCACTGGTTCCTCGGCGACGGCATGGTCCACGGCGTGCGGCTCCAGGCCGGCCGGGCCGAGTGGTACCGCAACCGCTGGATCCGCACGCCGCTGCTCGGCGAGGGCGACATCCTCGGCGGGGGCGACATCGGCCCCCCGGGCGGCGCCAACAACTCGTCCAACACCTCCGTCGTGTTCCACGGCGACCGGCTGCTCAGCCTGCAAGAGGTCGGGTTCCCCTACGAGCTGACGGCTCGCGAGCTGGCGACCGTCGGCCCGTTCGACTACGGCGGTGCGCTCACCACGGCGATGACCGCCCACCCCAAGGTCGACCCGGCCACGGGGCTGATCCACTTCTTCGGCTACGGGTTCGTCCCGCCCTACCTCACCTATCACGTGGCGGCGCCCGACGGCACGCTGCTCGCGAGCCACGAGGTCGACGTCCCCGGGCCGACGATGATCCACGACTTCGCGATCACCGACCGCGACGTCGTGTTCTGGGACCTCCCGGTCGTGTTCTCGATCGAGCTCGCGCTCGCGGGCGAGATGCCGTTCACGTGGGACCCGTCGTACGGCGCCCGGGTCGGCACGCTCCCCCTCGGCGGGCCGGCGACACGTGCCCGGTGGGTCGACATCGAACCGTGCTACGTCTTCCACGGCACCAACGCGTGGCGCGACGGCGACGACGTCGTGATCGACGTCAGCCGGATGCCGACGATGTTCGCCCCCGACGGCGACGAGGGCCCGAACGCGCTCCACCGGTGGCGGCTGACCGGCGTCGGGGAGCCGGGCTCGGGCGGCGCGCTCGGGTTCCGACCCGAGCTGATCGCCGACCGGTCGCTCGACCTCCCCACGGTCGACGCGCGCTCGCTCGGTCGTGCGCACCGACACGCCTGGTACATCAGCACCCGCGACGCGTTCGGCGGGTTCGACTTCGGCGGGATCACCCGCCTCGACACCCACACCGGCGAGCTCGACGCGTGGGGCCACGCCGACCACGAGTCCGCCGGCGAAGCGCTGTTCGTGCCGGCACGGGCCGGCGCCGACGAGGGCGAGGGGTGGGTGCTGACGTACGGCTACGACGCCCGGACCGACGGCAGCGACCTGCTCGTGTTCGAGGCCACCGACCTGGCCGCCGGCCCGGTCGCCCGAGTCCACCTGCCCCGCCGCGTCCCGTACGGCTTCCACGCCTGTTGGGTCCCCGGCGAGCACGTCGACGCGTGACCACGGCGACGACGCACGAGGCACGGCGCGCGGCGCACGGCGCGCCTGCGACACTCGCGAGATGACCGACGACCCGTTCCTCGCCGCGGCGATCGAAGAAGCCGTCGCCGGCCGCGACGAGGGCGGCATCCCGATCGGTTCGGTCCTCGTGATCGACGGCGAGATCGTCGGGCGCGGCCACAACCGGCGCGTCCAGGAGAGCAGCGTGGTGCTGCACGCCGAGATGGACTGCCTCGAGCGGGCCGGCCGGCGCCCAGCCGCCGACTACCGCCGGGCCGTGCTGTACTCCACGTTGTCGCCGTGCGACATGTGCAGCGGGGCGGTGCTCCTGTACGGGATCCCGCACGTCGTCGTCGGTGAGAACCGGACGTTCCAGGGCCCCGAGGAACACCTGCGCAGTCGTGGCGTCGACGTCGCGGTCGCCGACGATGCCCGCTGCGTCGAGCTGATGACCGCCTTCATCGCCACCCACCCCGACCTCTGGCACGAAGACATCGGCGAATGACGTCGCCGCGGCCGGTCAGCGGAACACCGGCGGGCGCTTCTCGCGGAACGCAGCGACCGCCTCGCGGTGTTCCGGCGTCTCCCAGCACCGCGCCAGCAGCTCGCTCTCACGACGCTGCACCAGGCCCAGGTCGGTCTCGGCCGCGTTCTGGGTGAGGAGCTGCTTCACCATCAGCGCCTGCGGGGTCGGGCTGGCGGCGAGCGAACCGGCGAGCTCACGGGCCCGGGGGAGCAGCTCGTCGACGTCGTCCACGACGTGATCCACGAGGCCGATCCGGCCGGCCTCGTCGCCCCGGACGATCTCACCCGTCAGGCACAGCTGCGACGCCATGCCCCACCCGACACGCTGCACCAGGAAGTGCGTGCTGGCGAGCTCCGGCACGAGGCCGACCTTGATGAACGCCATCCCGATCTTGGCGTCGGCCGACGCGACGAGGACGTCGGCGGGCAGGACCATCGTGATCCCGATCCCGACCGCGGCACCGTGGATCGCCACCACGATCGGCTTGGAGGCTCTCAGCAACCCGACCCAGTCGACCCCGGCCGGCATCCCACCCGATCCTCCCGCGGTGTCGTTGCCCGGATCGGTGCCGTCGATGCGCGTCTGGAACACCTCGTCCATGTCGGCGCCGCCGCAGAAGCCGCGGCCGGCGCCGGTGAGGATCATCGCGCCGAGCGCGGCGTCGTCGTTGACACGGCCGATCGCGTGGGCGAGCTCCTCGGCCATGTGGGGCGTCCACGCGTTCAGCTTGTCGGGCCGTTCGAGGGTGACCGTGGCGACGTCGCCGTCCGCCTCGTACCGGATCGTGTCGTACTCGATCGTGGTGTCCCCAGTGTCGTCGATGTCGTCGGTGTCCCCGGTGCCGTCGGTGTCGTCGGTGTCGTCGGTCATGACCCAACGTTGCCAGGTGGGGCCGCCCGGGTGAGACACTGGAGCCCATGGCGCGCCTGCGGTTCGGTCCCGACGACGAGGCGGAGTTCTTCGCCACCCGCGACCGGCTCCTCGAGGAGTACGGCGGGTGGCTGCGGGAGAGCCGGGGGGCCGCCGTCCCCGGCGACGGTCGCGACCTGGCGGCCGACGCGACGGTCCTCCTCGACTGGCGATGGGGCTACTCGACGGGTGAGCTCGATCGGTTCGAGCCGGCCGACATGCACGAGTTCCTCGTCGAGTGGTGCCCGCGCAAGGTGTCCGCACCTCCGGAGTTCATCGGCGACATCGCCGCGGCGGCGAAGGGCTTCGTCGAGTTCATGGCGGCCACCGGTCGTCTCGAGGGCGGTGCTTCGTCGGCCGCCCGCTCGATGGTGGCGATCGACGAGCTGATCCCCGACGCGATGCAGGCGATGGCCGACCCGAGCAACTTCGGGATGGCGAAGTCGCTGTTCGGTGGGTCGTTCCCCGACCCCGACGAGCTGGGCTCGGAAGCGGAGCTGCAGGCGTACCTCGAACGGCGGATGGAGGAGTTCAACGCGCTCCCGTTCGAGGAGCGCAAAGCGCTCACCGACCCGAGCTTCGACCCGACACCGACGCTCCGCGAGCTGCCGTTCGTCCACGTGCCACCGTCACCCGAGGCGGTCGAGACGTCCGCCGCCGAGACGCCCGTGCTGGAGCTGTTCGAGCGGTTGCGGACCCATCTCGGCGAGCGCGGCGCACCCCTCACGACGAAGGGCAACCTGAAGCTCGACGACGCCCGGGCATTGGTCGGGCTGCTCGGCACCGACGACTTCGTCGATCCCGAGTTCGGCGATCGCACGTTCCGCACGTCGTCGAGCGAGGAACTGGAGGAGCTCACCTTCCTGGTCGACTGGGCGAAGGACGCCGGCGCCGTCCGGGTGGTGAAGGGCCGCATGCTGCCGGTGAAGGCGTGGGCCGGTCGTTCGACGCTCGACAACGCCGAACGGTGCTTCGAGCAGCTCGTCGAGCCCGGGCCGCTGTTCCGTCGCTTCCGGTTCTCCAGCTTCCTCGACGACCTCAACGACCTGCTGGACAGCGGCGTGCTGCACTGGTTGACCATGCTCTTGGCGCCCGGCGCCGAGTTCCCGTTCGACGCGTTCGTCGAGATCGCGACCGACGAAGCGCACCATCAACTCGACGACATCATCCCGCCCCTCCTGCGCGACCACCTCGAGGGCACGATCGTCCGGCAGGTGTCGGCGGCGTTCGACGCACTCGTCACGGCCGGTGTCGTCGAGTGGCCGGATCGACGCGACGAGCGCCCCGAGGTCGGCCCGTCGCTGTGGATCGGCGGCACGCTCCACCTCACCCCGCTCGGGCGACACCTCGTCCCACGGCACGTCGAGCGGATCGGGTTCACGCTGCGCAGCGTCGACGACCCGGCGACGGCCTCGGCGGTCGAGCTCGTCGAGATCCTCGCCACCTCGGCGCTCGACCCGTCCGACATCGCCCCGCGCTGGCGGGCGGACGTGCCCGACGCCGATCGCGTCGCCGAGGTCGTCGACGCGATCGTCGCTGCGCAGAGTGCACACCACCGGCTGACGGCGATCCGACTCCTCCGGTGCCTCGACCGCGACGAGGTGGCGGCGCCGTACGTGCGCCAGCTCCTCGACTCGCCCGTGGCCGGACACGCTGCGATGTACCTGTTGGAGCAGGGCCTGGCCGATCCCGAGGAGGTGGGCTCGTTCCTCGACGAGGCACCGCTCATCGACCTGCTCAGCACGCTCGTCGACGAGCCCGAGCTGCTGTCCGACATGTTCCTCCGCGCCGTCGAGGCGACCGGCGACGGCGAGGCGCTGCTCACGCAGATGTGGCGTCACGCGATGCCCGAGACCCTCGAGGTGCTCGAGGCGCTCGGACACCACCTCCCCGACAAGCGCCTCGCCAAGACGGCCCGCAAGTCGGTGATGCAGCACCGCAGCCACATGGCGAACCTCGACCGCTGACCGGTATCGGCGATCACCGCGATCACCGCGATCGCCGCGATCGCCGCGACGATCCGTGGTGGATTCCGTTCACGCAGCGAACCCATGTGTCGCTGTCGGGACCGGGCGGGGTGGGAAGATGGGGCATCGAGACGGTGCGTGTGGATCAATGGCTGTGGGCCGTGCGGCTCACCAAGACCCGGGCGAACGCCGCAGCCGCGTGCCGGGGCGGGCACGTCCGGGTCAACGGTGCACCGGCCAAGCCGGCGACGCCGGTCCGGGTGGGCGACCGGGTGCAGGCCCACCTCGGGGGTCGCACCCGGGTCGTCGAGGTGGCCAAGCTGCTCACCAAGCGGGTCGGCGCCCAGCTCGCGGTCGACTGCTTCGTGGACCACAGCCCACCGCCGCCACCGCGCGAGGAGCACGTCGCCGTGCCGACTCGGGACCCCGGGACCGGCCGGCCGACCAAGCGCGACCGCCGCCAGCTCGACCGCCTCCGCGGCCGCCGCTCCTCACCCTCCTGACCCCACCCCTCCTGAAACCCCTCCGGAACCCTGTCGGCGAGCGAATCAGCCGTCGTCGGGCAACGTCAGCCCGCGCTCGGCGAGCACCGCCCGAGCAGTGCCGAGGAACTCAGGGGTTCCCGGGAGCGGCACCCCGGGCACCGTTCGCTGGTCGGAGCGCTCGCACGTGCGGGCCATCTCGTCGAGGCCGTCGCGCTCGGCAGCGTCGAC
>SKSP01000071.1 GCA_007122945.1 Ilumatobacteraceae bacterium
CGGCGGGTGTGGGTGCGGCCCGGTGACCGTGCGCGGCCACCCACGCCAACGCCGTGGCGGCCGTGCGGTTGTGGACCGTGACGTCGTGGCCCGCCGATGCCAGATGGGCGGCCATCGGGCGACCCATCACCCCCAGTCCGATGAACGCGATTCGTGCCATCGGCCGAGTCTGGCAGACCCGGCGCCGAGCCTCGCCGGGTGGTGGTGGCTCAGTCCTTCTTGGCGGGCTTGGCGGGCTTGAGGACGCCCTTGGCGAGGGCGTCGTCGAGATAGGCCTCGGCATCCTCCGCCGACACCTTCAGCGCCGGGCTGATCTCGCTGACCAGATTGACCCGGGCCCGCTCGTACATCGTGCGCTCGGCAGCCGACAGCGACGCGTCCCGGTTGCGGGCGGCGAGGTTCCGGACGACCTCGGCCACCTGGTAGACGTCGCCGCTCTTCAGCTTCTCCTGGTGGTTCTTGAACCGTCGGCTCCAGTTGGACGGCACCCGGGGGTCGGGCTTGGCCAGCACCGCCACGAGGTCCTCCAACTCGTCGGCCGACACCGGCGGCCGGACACCGACCTCCTCGGTCTTCTCGACCGGCACCTTCAACGTCATCTCGTTGATGACCGTCTGCAGGATGAGGTACTCACGCTTCTCGCCGAAGGCCTCCATCTTCTTGGTGCCCATCACGACACATGCCCCGTGCTGGGGGTAGATGACGGTCTCGCCCTTCTTGAACTTCACGCAGTACCTCGCCGTTTCGACAGCAACTCGACAACCAGGGGACGCCCAAGGCTACCGGCGCCGGGCCGCGCACCGGCACCGACGACATGCGCCCCCGGCAGGATTCGAACCTGCGCAAGGCGGCTTAGAAGGCCGCTGCTCTATCCAGACTGAGCTACGAGGGCTGGGGGCCGGCGAGGGCTGGTGCGCCAGCCTAGTGAGCGGCCGACTGCTCCAGCAGGAGCCGACGGAGCAGGTCGAGCGCCGAGATCACGGCGAGTTGGCGCATCGGGTCGCGCTGGCCCGGCAGACGGACGGTCCGGGCCATCGCGCCCTCCGCGGTCGCGATCCCGACGCACAGGGTCCCGACCGGCATCCCGTCCTGCTCGGCCGGTCCGGCCACGCCGGTCAGGGCGAGACCGACGTCGGCACCCAGCAGCCGGCGGGTGCCCTCGGCCATCTCGATCGCGGCCGGTTCGGAGACCACCGGCCCGTCGGACACGCCGAGCACCGACCGCTTCACCTCGGTCGCGTACGCCACGATGCCACCGCGCAGCACGTCGCTCGCGCCGGGGATCGCCGTCAGCCGGCCCCCGACGAGCCCGCCGGTGACCGACTCCGCGAGCCCGAGCGTCAACCCGCGCCGGCGCAGCAGGTCGAGCACGACCGACTCCATCGTCTCGCCGTCGACCCCGAACACGATGTCGTCGAGCTCGGCCCGCACCCGGGACTCCCAGGCGCTCAACAGCCCGGCGGCGCCCGACGGCGTCGCCGCCTTCGCCGTCAGTCGTACCTTGAGTCCCTCCCAACCGCTGGCGAGGAAGGCGAGCGTGGGGTTCCCGACGTGGTCCAGTTCGGTGATGATCGGGTGCAGACGTTCGTTGAGGCCACTCTCACTCTCACCCCAGGTGCGCAGCACCCGACTGACGATCGACGACGGCTCGCCGCCGCGCCGCAGCAGTTCGGGGAGCACCGCCCGGTGGAACATGTCGTGGAGCTCGTGGGGGACCCCCGGCACGGCGAACACGACCTTCTCGACGCCACCGACCGACACCGGACAGATCAGTCCGGGCGCCGTCCCGCGGGTCTGCGGGATGATCATCGCACCGTCGGGCACCATCGCCTGGCGCAGGTTGTTCTCGGGCATCCGCCGCCCCCGCGACGCGAACATCTCTCGGATGACCTCGACGAGGTCGTCGTCGAGCCGGAGTTCGCTGCCCATCACCGCGGCGATCGCGTCACGCGTCAGGTCGTCATGTGTCGGGCCGAGCCCACCACAGCAGATGACCGCGTCGGCGTCCACGAGGAGCCGCTCGAGCTGGGCGACGATCCGGCCGACGTTGTCGCCGACCTTGACCTGCAGCAACGAGTCGATGCCGCTCGCGGCCAACTGCTCACCCATCCACGACGAGTTGGTGTCGACGATCTGGCCGAGCAGCAGCTCCGTGCCGACCGCCAGGACGTCACAACGCACCGTCAGCCCCCCTCGCCACGTGACGGGTCACATCGCATGCGTCGTGACCCGTCACATCGCATGCGTCGTCGCCCCGTCGGGCACGCCGACCCGTGACCGCACCAGGTACTGCGCGCCGCTCACCACGGCCAGCACCACCGCACCCCAGAGCAGCGCCTTCCACAGCCACGTGGCGTCGAGGGCGGTCAGGGGCAGCAGGGCGAACCCGACGGCGAGCTGCTGCAGGAGTGTCTTGTACTTCGCCGACCGGATGGCGGGCATCGTCGTACCCCGGGTGCCGACGACCGTCCGGTAGATGCTGATCACGAACTCGCGCGCCGCGATGATCACGACCGGCACGATCCAGAACACCCCACGGCTGACGAGTGTGAACATCGCGCCCAGGATCAACACCTTGTCGGCCAACGGGTCGAGGAACGCCCCCGAGCGGGTGGTGCCGTGGCGACGTGCGATCCAACCGTCGATGCCGTCGCTGGCGCTGAGCGCGAACCACAGCCAGAACGCGACCCACGACCCCGACGTGCCGTCCGGGATCACGAGGAACATGAGCGGCGACAGCAACAGCCGGCCGACGGTGATCGCGTTCGCCCAGGTCGCCAGGGCGTTCGGATCGACCGGCATCAGCGGTCGTCCTCCCCGACCGGGTCGCCCCCGGCGGCGACGAGGTCGGGCCCGAGGGCGTCGACGACCTCCACGGCGGCGAACGATCCGGGCGCCAGGTCGGCCGCCACGTGGACGATGCCGTCGATCTCGGGCGCCTCGCGGTGCGTCCGACCGACGCCGACCTCGTCGACGAGCACCTCGACCGTCGCGCCGATCAGTTCGTCGCGCCGGTCGGCGGTGATGGCGTCCTGCAACTCGCGCAGCTCGGCCAACCGCTCGTGCACGAGCGCCGGGTCGACCGCGCCGTCGAGACCGGCCGCGAACGTGCCGTCCTCGGCGCTGTAGGAGAAGAACCCGCACCAGTCGAGCTGTGCCTCCTCGACGAAGCGCACGAGTTGGTCGTGGTCGTCGTCGGTCTCACCGGGATAGCCGACGATGAAGTTGCTGCGGAACGCCGCCCCGGGCTCGCGGCTGCGGATGTCGGCGATGCGCCGCGAGAAGCGGTCGCCGTCGCCCCACCGCCGCATCCGCCGCAGCAGTGGCTTGCTCACGTGCTGCAGCGACAGGTCGAAGTACGGCACGCCCGAATCGCACACGGCGTCGATCAGCTCGTCGGACAGATCACTCGGGTACAGGTACAGCAGCCGCACGCGGTCGACCCGCTCGGCGACGGCGCGCACGAGCGGGACGATCGATCCGGCGCCGAGCTCGTCGGGCCGGTCCTTGCCGTACGACGCGAGGTCCTGGGCGACGAGCACGACCTCGCGCACCTCGAGCTGATCGACCTCGCCGAGGATCGACACCACGTCGCGGCTCCGCTGCGGGCCGCGGAAGCTCGGGATCGCGCAGAACCCGCACGAACGATCGCAGCCCTCTGCGATCTTCACGTACGCCCACGGCACCGCCGATCGGGGCCTCGGCAGGTTGAGCAGGTCGAGTTCGGGCACGTCGTCGGTGGTCAGCGCGGTCACGGGGATCAGATCGCGCCGCTGG
This sequence comes from Ilumatobacteraceae bacterium, assembly GCA_007122945.1. GTDB lineage: Bacteria > Actinomycetota > Acidimicrobiia > Acidimicrobiales > Ilumatobacteraceae > SKSP01. The sequence continues at coordinate 3,778 of SKSP01000071.1, forward strand.
CGCCCACCGATCGGGACCCCGAACCCGGCCACCTGGTCGACCTCGGGCAGTGCCTCGGTCAGCTCGGCGCCGTAGCGCTCGGCCATGCAGCCGGTCACGACGAGCCGGGTGCCGTCGCGACGCTGCTCGTCGAGCGTCAACACGGTGTCGATGCTCTCGCGTCGGGCCTCGTCGATGAACGCGCACGTGTTGACCACCACGAGATCGGCCTCGTCGATCCGGTCGGTGCCGACCATCCCGTCGGCGATCAGCGTGCCGATCAGCTTGTCGGAGTCGACCTGGTTCTTCGGGCACCCGAGCGTCTCCACGTAGAAGCGCTGTGGCGCGGGAGCGACGGGTCGTGACACGACGGGTCAGGCTATCGGCGGGTCGGGGCGGCGGACGTCGGGGCCTCGCCCGTCGTGTCGTCCGGGCCCCGGTCGGGAGCCGTTGCCACGGTCGAGCGGAACTTCGCCATCAGGTGTTGGCCGGCGAGCACCGGCGGGTAGCGCGGCGACTCGCCGGCGGCGGTGATGCACTCGATGCGAGCATCCCAGTTGGCGTTGTGGAAGAACGGGATGCTGATCCGTCGGCGCCCCGTGTCGCCCGACGGGACGACGACGCGGTGCATCGTGGAGCGCCACCGGTCGTTCGTCCACCGCGCCATCAGGTCACCGAGGTTCACGACGAACCCGCCCTCGACGTGGGGCACGTCGATCCAGTCGCCCGCCGCCGAGCGCACCTGCAACCCCGGTGCACCGTCGGTGGCGAGCACCGTCAGCGTGCCGTAGTCGGTGTGGGCGCCCGCCCGGAGCTGGCCGGTCCGAGGTGGCCGCTCGAGCGCCGGGTAGTGGGCCAGCCGCAGCGCGGAGCCGTGCCGGTCGACGAACGCCTCGAAGTGGTCGGCGGCCAACCCGAGCGCCACGGCGAACACCGACATCAGCCGGCGCGACAGGTCCGCGAGGGCCCGGTAGTACGCCTCGAGCGCCGGCCGGAACGCGGCGAGCACGTCGTCGGGCCACAGGTTCGGGGCGTACACGGCCCGCTCGTCGGGGTCGGTCATCTCGGCGAGCGGCCGCGGCGGCGGGTCGATCGGGCCGATGTTGTAGGTCTCCTTCAGGTCGACCTCGCTCGGCTCGTCACCCCCGAGCGACCGCTCGAGCGCCTCGCGGCTGAACGGGCTGTAGCCGTACGGGTATCCGGGCTCGGGCATCGCGACGCGCATCCGCTGCTGGAGCGGCAGGTCGAAGAACGCCGTCGCGACGTCGAACGCGTCGCCGGCGACGTCGGCCGGGACGCCGTGCCCGACGATGCCGAGGAACCCGATCCGGCGACAGGCGTCGTCGACCGAGGCCGCCACCGCGCCCGATGGGCCGGAGAGGTCGACGACCGGGACACTCACAGGTGCGCCAGCCGCAACCCTTCGTACGGCCACGGGGCGGCCAGCAGGCGGCCGCTGCTCGAGACGGTGACGTACGCGGTGCGCAGGTCCTCGCCGCCGAAGCAGATGTTGGTCGTGATCGGGTCACCGGTGGCGACGTGCTCGACGGACGACCCGTCGGGGGAGATCACGGTGATGCCCCCGTTGAGGATCGTGGCGACGCACACGTTGCCGGCGCCGTCGACGGCGAGCGAGTCGAGGTACTGCAGCCCGGGCAGACCGCACAACACGGTCGACGGGTCGAGCGGCGGCGCCGACGCGAGGTGGCCGGACGACTCGACGGTCCGGCGGAACACCCGCCCGGTGTGGGTCTCGGCCCAGTACAGGGTGTGCCCGTCGGGGGACAGCCCGATGCCGTTCGGCCCCTCGGTCGGGAAGACCGCCTCACGGATCTCCGAACCGTCGGCTCGCGCGTAGTAGATGCCCGTCAGGTCGCTCGTGCGGGCGGCACGGTCGCGGATGCCGTGGTCGGTGAACCAGAACCCACCGTGGCCGTCCATCACGATGTCGTTCGGTGCCCGCAGGGGCCGGCCGTCGCACTCGGTGTACAGGTCGGTCACCTCACCGGTGTGCAGGTCGACCCGCTGGATCCGCCCGCCGATGTAGCAGTCGGGGTCGAACGGGCCCGGGAGCAGCATCCCGTTCATCTCCACCGGGGTGAACGCGCCGCCGTTGTTGCAGACGAACATCGTCCCGTCGGGCCCCATCGCCGCGCCGTTGGGGCCGCCGGGCACCTCGGCGACGGTCTCGGTCCGGCCGTCGGGGTGCACCCGGGTCAGCCGCTCGGCGAACATCTCGACGAGCACGATCGTGCCGTCGGGCATCGGGACCGGCCCCTCGGGGAACCGCAACCCGGACGTGACCTCGGTGAACTCGATGTCGGCGACACTCATGCCGGGCATGTTGTCACCCACGCGCCCACGCACCCGCAACCGGGCGGGAGGGGGTCGCCGGATCGCGTAACGTCGGGGTCATGGGGTACGAACGCGTCCTGGTCGGGGTGGACGGATCGGAGACGGCCGCGCGCGCGGCCGATCGATCGATCGAGCTGACCGCGCGGTGCGGCGGTCGCCTGCACGTGGTCGACGTGGTGCCGCTGCCAACCGTCGGCGCGGCGGTCGGCCCGGCCGGCGCGGCCGCGATCACGGCCAAGGTGGACGACGGCGACCGCGCTGCGAGCGAGGCGCTGCGCGCCACGACGGAGCGCGCCCAGGAGCGTGGCATCGACACCGAGATGCACCTCGTCCACGGCGAACCCGCCTCGGCGATCGTCTCGACGGCCACCGAGGTGGGTGCCGATCTGATCGTGGTCGGCAACCGCGGTGTCGACTCGTCGGGCCGCTACATCCTGGGCGGCGTGCCCCAGTCGGTGCTCTACAACGCACCGTGCGACGTGCTCGTGGTCCACACGACCTGACGACCCCGCCGATCGGCCGGACGGGTCGCGGTGCCGGCCTCACGAGCGATCCGCCCGTCGGCGATCGTCAGCCGCGATCGGCCTCTTGGAGGAGCTCGAACTCCTCGACGGTCATCAGCACCTCGCGGGCCTTGGAGCCCTCACTCGGGCCGACCACACCGCGCTGTTCGAGCAGGTCCATGATCCGGCCGGCGCGGGCGAAGCCGACCTTCAGCTTGCGTTGCAGCATCGAGGTGGAGCCGAGTTGGCTGCGCACGACGAGCTCCATCGCCTGGCGCATCATCGCGGCGTCCTCGTCCTCGTCCGCGCCGCTGAACGAGTTGGCGCTCGAGGTGACGAGGTCGTCGTCGGTGTCGGCGCCCCCGGCGCCGGGTTCGTCGCCGCCGGACTCGACCGACGAGGTGTAGGTGACCTCGGGGGCCTGGCGGCGCCAGTGGGCCACCACCTTGCGGACCTCCTCCTCGCTGACGAACGAACCCTGGATGCGCTGGGCGATCGAGGAGTTGCCCGGCAGCAGGAGCATGTCGCCCTTGCCGACGAGCTTCTCGGCGCCGGGCTGGTCGAGGATGACCCTGGAGTCGGTGAGGCTCGACACGGCGAACGCCATCCGGGCCGGAACGTTCGCCTTGATGACGCCGGTGATCACGTTCACCGACGGCCGCTGGGTGGCGACGATCAGGTGGATGCCGACCGCGCGCGCCTTCTGGGCGATCCGCGTGATCGACTCCTCGACGTCGCGCGCGGCGACCATCATCAGGTCGTTCAGCTCGTCGACGACGACCACGATGTACGGCAGCCGTTCGTAGGTGCTGCCCGTCTCCGGGTCGGTGGCCGCGGCCGTGGCACCCTCGACCGCGGCGCCGGCGCCGGGGCCGATCTCGCCCCGGTCGAACGCGGCGTTGTACCCGGTGATGTCGCGGAACCCGACCTCCGAGAGCAGGTCGTAGCGGCGCTCCATCTCCTTGACCGCCCAGCCGAGCGCGTTGGCGGCCTTCTTCGGGTTGGTGACCGGCTGGGTGAGCAGGTGCGGCAACCGCTGGTACTGACCCATCTCGACCTGCTTCGGATCGATCAGGATGAGACGGACCTGGTCGGGCGTGCTGCGCATCAGCAGCGACGTGATGATGCAGTTGATGCCGCTCGACTTGCCGGCGCCCGTCGCCCCGGCGATCAGCAGGTGCGGCGTGGTCGCCAGGTCGAGGAACACCGCTCGACCGGCGATGTCCTTGCCGACGGCGACCTCGAGGGGGTGGGTCGCCTGCTGGGCCTCGGTGGACAGCAGGAGGTCGCCCAGGGCGACGAGCTGACGCTCGTGGTTGGGGACCTCGACACCGATCGCGGAGCGGCCCGGGATCGGCGCCAGGATGCGCACGTCGGTGGCGGCCATCGCGTAGGCGATGTCCTTCTGCAGGCTCGTGACCTTGGCGACCTTGACCCCCGGCCCGAGCTCGAGCTCGTAGCGGGTGACGGTCGGCCCGACGGTCATCCCGACGAGCGACGTCTCGACCCCGTGCTGCTCGAGCGACTGCTGAAGCGTCTCGCCGCGGCGCTCGATCTCGGCGCGGTCGACGGTCTGCTCGCCGGCGCGGACGAGGTAGTTCAACGGCGGGAGGCGCCACTCCCCCACCTGTTCGCCGTCGATCGGCAACTCGGCCTGCGCGGCCGTCGGCGTCGCCCGAGCCGCGCGCCGCTTGGCCTTCTTCGGCGGGGTGCCCGACGGGGCGTCGGCCCACTCCTCACCTTCCTCGGCGGCGAAGTCGTACAGGCCGGGTGAACCGGCCGCCGACGACGTGTCACCGGACACCGACGTCGCGCGGCGAGTGTCGTCGCCGCCGTCGCGGTCGCTGCTGAGCGTCGACAGGTCGCTGATCGCCTTCTTGGTGGCGCGTCCGAGCGGGCGGGCGACGCTGGCCATGCTCCGACTGGTGCGCTCGGCCATCGTCCTGAGCGAGGTGCGGGTGATCAGCAGCGCGCCGCCGAGGCCGCCGCCGACGAGGACCACCACCGCCCCGGGCGTGGCCACGAGCGCCCGCAGCGGTTCGGCGACGAGCGCGCCGATCCAGCCGCCGGCGCCGCCGAGCTCGTCGAACCCACCGGCGAGTTCGCCGGGGCCGCGCGCCAGGTGCAGCACCCCGAGCACGGTGAGCGACACGAGGGCCCAGCCGATCGCCAGGCGTTCGGGGCTGGACGAGCGAGCCTTCTTGATGAACGCGATCCCGGCCGAGATCAGCACGAGCGGGACGACGAAGCGGCCGAGCCCGGTGAACCACCCGATCAGGATCTCGACCCCCCGACCGAGCGGACCCGCCAACCGGAGGTAGATCGCCAGGCCGAGGAGGATCCCCGCCCCGAGCATCCCGAGCCCGATCAGCTCGCTGCGTCGCTCGGCGTCGGGATCCTCCGGATCGTCGGTGCCCTCGGGTGGGGTTGCGTCACGCACGGAACCCTTCGAGGAGGGCGCCGCGCGGGACGACGTCGACCGGGCGCCGCGCGGGGGTTGCCGCTGCGACGACGGCGTTCGCTGCGTCTTCTGTGTCCGCTGTGTCTTCTGCGTCTTCTTCTGCGACCGACGGCCGGAAGGTCCCCAGGTGGTCATGACCCGGCCAACCGTACCAAGCGGGTGCGCGCCCCCACGGGCATCGCTGCGCCACGCGACCGGAGGACACCGCCCGGTGCCGCCGGCGTCAGAACGGCAGCAGCTTGGTGATCGTGCCGGCCTGTCGGCTGGTGGCCCACACGTTGGTGCCGTCGTACACGACCCCGGCCGGGCCGCCCGCGACGTACACGGAGTGCGTCACCTGCGAGATCGTGACGTTGATCCGCGACACCGAATCCGATCCCTCGTTCGCGACCCACAGGTTGCTCCCGTCGAAGGCCGCCCCGATGGGGTCGTTGCCGACGTCGAAGGTGGTGACGAGTTTCACCGCCACCGGGTCGATCCGCGACACGGTGTGCGACCCGTTGTTGACGACGTAGACGTAGCTGCCGTCGTACACGACCGCCCGTGGCTCGTTGCCCACCCGGGTGCCGTCGAGCACGGCACCGGATCCGGGATCCACCTTGTTGATCGTGTTGCTGGCGGTGCTGGTCACCCAGAGGTGGGTACCGTCGAAGGCGACGGCGTACGGCGCCTCGATCTCGATGTTCCCGATGACACTGTTGGTCGCGGTGTCGATCGTGACCACCTCGCCGGCGACCGCGACCCACAGACGGGGCCCGTCGGAGGCGATGCCTCGGGGTCCGGGCCCGACCGGGACCGTCGCGACGACCGTCGCGGTGACGGGTTCGATCTTGGTGACGTTGCTCGACTTGGCGTTGGCGACCCAGAGGTGCGAGCCGTCGAAGGCGAGGCTGACCGGTGCGACGCCGGCCGCGACGGTGGCGAGCACCTCGCCCGACGCCGGCGCGATCTTGCTCACCATGCCTTCGCGCGTGTTCACGACCCAGATGTGGCTGCCGTCGAAGGCCGCGTCGGACGGGGCATCGCCGATCGGGAAGGCGCCGGCGCGGCCGGGATCCTGGTGCCACTGGAGCATTGCGATCTGTTCGTCGCTGATCCGGTTCGGTCGCCCGGCCGGACCCGCCGGGCCACGCGGTCCGGTGGGCCCTGGCGGTCCTTGCGGCCCGGCCGGACCGGCTGGCCCGGCCGGACCGTCGGCACCGTCGGTACCTGCCGGACCGGTTCCCGCGGTGAGGGGGGCGGCGCTCGCCGTGCCGCTGTCGTGCACGAAGTATCCGGTGACGTCGACGAGCAGGTCGGTGGTGGGACCTGCGGTGCCGTACGCGTCGAAGGTGATGTCGAGCGCGCCGTGGACCGGCAGGGCCACGATCACGGCGTTGGGTGCCACGTCTCCCGCCCGGAAGTTGACGCTCGATGTGGTCGGCGCACCCGGTGTCCCGTCGGGGCGCACCGAGACGAATCCGTCGGCGGTGGGGGTGACGGCGGTGACGTTGAGCACGACGCCGGAGGCGCCGGGCGGGACGACCGTCCGGGTGCCGGTGGCGGTCGCGACCGATCCGGTGACCTGAAGGGTGCGGCCGATCGGCGAGTTGAACGGACCGTCGAGGCCGAGCCCGACCCGGGTGTCGAGGATGCGCACGGGTTCGACCGCGACGAGGCCGGCGGATTCGCTCGAGGCAGCGTCGGCGAAGTGGAGCCCGCCGCCGAGCGACACCGCGACGGCCGCGACGACCGCCGCCCAGCGCGACCGCACCGGGCGGCGCGCGTCGCCGTGGGAGGGGATCGCGCCGGGGCGCGGACGGAGCGGTCGGCCGGCGTCGGTACCAGGGCCGGTGTGAGCAGGGGCGATGGACGAGAGTTGACGCATGTGGCGAACGTACGGAAGCGGCCGCACCCGGATCTCGGAGGCCATGTGGAGGATTCGTGGAGAACTCCCGGCGGGCTGTCGTGCGCCGTGCC
>SKSP01000378.1 GCA_007122945.1 Ilumatobacteraceae bacterium
CTCCCGGCCGAAGGCGTCACCGCGTTCCTCCCGACCGTGATCACCGGGCCGGACGCGGCGCGGGCCGACGCGATCGCGATCGTGTCGTCCCTGACGGTGCCGGCCGACGCCGCGGCGCCGCTGGGACTCCACCTGGAGGGCCCGGTGCTCGCAGCGACCCGACGTGGCGCACACCCGGCCGAGCACCTGCGCGACCCCGCCGCGGTGGCGGGGGAGCGGTGGGCGCGCGCCGGCGGCGTGGCGATGGTGACGCTCGCCCCCGAGTTGCCGGGAGCACTCGAGCTGATCGCCGAGCTGACGGCTGCCGGTGTGGTCGTGGCGCTCGGCCACACCGACGCGACCGCGGACGAGTTCCAGGCCGGCCTCGACGCCGGCGCCACCCACGTGACGCACCTGTTCAACGCGATGCGGCCGTTCGGGCACCGCGACCCCGGACCGATCGGCGTCACCCTCGCCGACGAGACCGTCACCGCGGGGCTGATCTGCGACCTCGCGCACGTCGACCCCGTGGCCGTCCGCATGGCGTGGCGGGCGCTCGGCCCGGACCGCCTCGCGCTCGTCACCGACGCCGTCGCCGCCCGCGGGACGGGTCCGTTCCCCGACGGTGTCCGCACGGCGGCCGGCGTGCTCGCCGGCAGCACCCTCACGCTCGACGCCGCGGTCCGCAACCTCGTCGCGACCACCGGGGCGAGCGTGCCCGACGCGATCCGGACGGTCACCGCGACGCCCGCCGCGGTGCTCGGTCTCAGCGACCGGGGCCGACTGGTTCCGGGCGCGCGGGCCGATCTGGCCGTGCTCGACCACGAGCTCCGGGTGGTCGAGGTCCGCGTCGGCGGCGAGCCCGCTTCCGGCGGGCCACCACGACGAACACGATGAACGTGCCCGCCAGCACCGACCACACGATCAGGGCGACGAGCGAGGCGGTCGCCAACGGCCCGGCCCAGGCGCCGCCCTCGGGCGGGCGTTGCACCGTCGAGGCGGACACCTCGGTGGCCTCGCCGTCGAGCGGGGCGACCCACTCGAACACCTGCGGTTCGACCTCGACACCGGTCGCCGCGATCACCTCGCCGGGCATCGCCACCCGAAGCGTGAACGACATCGCCTCGTCCGGGGTGGCGCCGGTCGCCTCGAACCGGTCGGAGAACGGCAGCCCGCCGACGGCGGCGACCAGGTCGTCGTCGGCGAACGAGGCGAACCCGTCGGGCAGCGTGAGCGTGGCGCGGATCGCGTTCGTGGTCTGCTCGCCCTCGGTCGTGCGGCCGGCCTGCGCGTCGACGAGTGGAGGACCGATGCTGTTCAGCACGTTCGCGAGCTCCTGAGCGGAGGAGAAGTCGTGGGTGAACGTGGCGACGAGCCCGCCGTCGTCGGTCGGGGTCGGCCCGTCGATCGTCCAGCCCCCCGCCGCGGCGTCGTCGAACACCAGCTCGGCGGCGAGGTCGTCGACCTGCTCGACCAGCTCGGGGTCGGCCGTCGCCGTCACGGTGACGACGCCCGTGCCGTCGGGTTCGACGACGATGGACACCTCGACGTCGAGCCGGCACCCGGCCGCCACGACGGCGAGGGTGAGTGCGCCGAGGACGGCGAGCAGGATCCGGCGGTGCACCGGACCATTGTGGCCGCAGCCGCCCCCGGAGGGGCGGCACCGGCGCGCCGATCGGCTCCGGCGGACGTCAGTCGGCCGAGGTGGTGGGCGGGGGCAGCTCGCCCTCGCCGCCGGCCTTGGGCACGTCGGTGCCGCCGGTGGTGGCGAGCTCGACCGCGGCCGGGGGAACGAAGCCCTCGACGGCGTGGAACGTGAACCGCTGCTTGCCCTCGCGGTCGGGGTCGGGCTCGACGTCGACCACGATGATCTCGCCGGCCGAGAACTCCTTGTACAGGATCTTCTCCGACAAGACGTCCTCGACGTGGCGCTGGATCGCCCGACGCAGCGGCCGCGCACCCAGTTGCGGGTCGTAGCCGATCTCGGCGAGCAGCTCCTTGGCGGGCTGGGTGATCTCGATGCCGAGGCCCTGCCCCTCGAGCTGGCCGGCGAGCCGCTTGGTCATCATGTCGACCATCTGCACGACCTCGTTCTGCGACAGTTCGTGGAAGACGATGACCTCGTCGATGCGGTTCAGGAACTCGGGACGGAAGTGCAGCTTCAGCGCGTCCATCACCTTCTCCTTCATCCGCTCGTAGCTCATCGCCGAGTCAGCGGTGGTGAAGCCGACGTTGGCCTTGCGGAGGTCCTGCGTGCCGAGGTTGGAGGTCATGATCAGCACGGTGTTGCGGAAGTCGACCGAGCGGCCCTGGCTGTCGGTGAGCCGGCCCTCCTCGAGGATCTGCAGCAGCGTGTTGAACACGTCGGGGTGAGCCTTTTCGATCTCGTCGAAGAGCACCACCGAGAACGGCTTGCGCCGCACGGCCTCGGTGAGCTGGCCGCCCTCCTCGTAGCCGACGTAGCCCGGGGGCGAACCGACGAGCCGGCTGACCGTGTGCTTCTCCATGTACTCGGACATGTCGAGCGTGATCAGCGCGGAGTCGTCGCCGAACAGGAACTCGGTGAGCGTCTTGGCGAGCTCGGTCTTGCCGACGCCGGTGGGGCCGAGGAAGATGAACGAGCCGCTCGGGCGCTTCGGGTCCTTCAGGCCGGCGCGGGTGCGGCGGATCGACTGGCTGACCGCCGAGATCGCGTTCTCCTGGCCGATGATCCGCTTGTGCAGCTCGCTCTCCATCTCGAGGAGCTTCTGGGTCTCCTCCTCGGTGAGCTTGTACACGGGGATGCCGGTCCAGATGCTGAGCACCTCGGCGACGGCCTCCTCGTCGACCTCGTCGTAGAGATCGACACCGGACGCCTTGACCTCGTCCTCCTTGGCGGCCTTCTCCTCGAGCAGCGACTTCTCCTGGTCGCGCAGGCGGCCGGCCTCCTCGAACTTCTGCTCCTCGACCGCC
>SKSP01000330.1 GCA_007122945.1 Ilumatobacteraceae bacterium
GCCGAGCAGCGGCGCGTCGATCGCCTCGGCGAGCGCCGCGCCGCCCCCGGCGCCGAACAGCGCGTACGACGTCCCGTGCTCGCACGTGAACTCGCTCATGTTCTCGATCACGCCGACCACCTGGAGGAAGCTGCGACGCGCCATGTCGGCCGCGCGCTGGGCCACCTTCTGGGCGGCGAGCGCCGGGGTCGTGACGATCAGCAGGTCGGTGCGCGGCAGCATCCGGGCGAGACCCATCTGGACGTCGCCGGTGCCCGGGGGCATGTCGATCAACAGGTAGTCGAGCTCGCCCCAGTCGACGTCGCGCAAGAACTGCTCGACCGCCTTGGTGAGCATCAGCCCGCGCCACATCAGCGCGGTGTCCTCGTCGACGAGGAAGCCGGTCGACACGACCTTCAACCGCCCGGGGGTGTCGCCCCTGCCGACCGTGCGTTCGTTGGGGATGATCATCGGTCGATCGCGCCCGTCGACCCGACGCGCCTCCATCCGGTCGGAGATGCCCAGCAGGCGGGGGACCGAGAACCCCCAGATGTCGGCGTCGAGGACGCCGACGGTGTGGCCGAGCGCGGCGAGCGAGGCCGCCAGGTTCACGGTGACCGAGCTCTTGCCGACGCCGCCCTTGCCGCTGGCGACGGCGAGGACCTTGGTGCTGGTGGGGATCTCGGTGTCGGGTGCGCTCTCACGGGCGTTCCAGCGGGCCTTCAGCATCACCTCGCTGCGTTCCTCGGCGTTCATCTCGCCCCAGTCGATGCGCACGTCGGTGACACCGGGGTGCAACGCGACCCGATCGGTGACCTCGCGCTTGATCTCGGCTCGCAGCGGACACCCACCGATCGTGAGCTTGATGCCGACGGTGACGACCCCGTCGTCGCCGACCTCCACGCCGGGCACCATGCCGAGCGACACGATGTCGGCGCCCAGCTCGGGGTCGATGACGGTCCCGAGCACGCCGAGCACCTCGTCGCGCGTCGGCGGTGCGGTCGTGGCCCGAGCGGCCGTGCCCGGTGGGGTCGTCACGGGGTCCATGCGCCCGATTTTACCGGCCGCCACCGTGTTTTCTCCGGTCATCGGCTAATGTTCGGGCGTGGAGCCGCGCCCGACCGACGAACCGTCGCCCCCCGGGGCCGAGGGTCGCGGTTCGCGCCAGGCGCTGCTCTCGCAGCTCGACGTGCTCAAGACGCTCGGCGACAACACGCGCTACGCGATCTACCTCGAGTTGGCGCGCGCGGCCCGGCCGCGCACCACCGCCGAGATCGCCGAGACACTCGATCTGCACCCCAACACCGTCCGTCCCCACCTCGAGCGCATGCGCGACGTCGGCCTCGTCGAGGTGCAGGTCGACGCGCGCGGCGAGGTCGGCCGGCCCCAGCACCGCTACTCCGTGGCAGCCGACGCGCCGTCGCTCGGTCTCGAGCCGCCGACGATGCCGCTCCTCGCTCGCATGGTACTGGCGATGGCCCGTCGCGTCGGGGCGAGCCCCGACGACGCGGCCTCGGTCGGTGTCGACGAGGGCCGTCGCCGCGCTGCGCCGTACCGCGACGCACCGTCCAGTCTGGAAGCCCTCGTGTCCGATCTCGACCGCCTCGGCTTCGACCCGATCGTGTCCGACGGCGACGACGACGAGACCGCCGTGGTCGCGTTCGCCAACTGCCCGTTCGCCGAGATCGCCGCCGAGCAACCCGACCTCGTCTGCGGCCTGCACCGTGGCCTCGTCGCCGGCTTCGTCGCCGGGATGGGCGACGCCGAGGTCGCCGAGTTCTGCACCCTCGTCCACCGCACGCCCTGCCGGGTGGCGGTGCGATCCCGCTAGGATCATCATCGTCCGTCAGCTGTTCGAATCGGAGACGACATCATCATGATCACCCTCACGGAGACGGCCACCACCAAGGTCCAGGAGTTGCTCGAGGCCGAGGGCGCCGCCGAGCTCGCGTTGCGCGTCGCCGTGCGACCGGGCGGGTGCAGCGGCTTCTCCTACGAGATGTTCTTCGACGGCGACATCGCCGCCGACGACGAGACCGAGACGTTCGGTGACGCCGTCCGGGTCGTGGTCGACCCGGCGTCCGCACAGCTCCTGCAGGGGGCCATGCTGGACTACAAGGACGGTCTGGAGCAGTCGGGCTTCGCCATCACGAACCCGAACGCCTCACGCACCTGCGGGTGCGGCCAGAGCTTCTCCTGAGCACCGGGTCCGCACCCGTCGCGCGGTACCGCCGGCGCATCCTCGGACTCGGCCTGCTCCTCGCTGCCGTCGTCGCCGCGATCGGCGCACCCGCCTACCTCCGCGGCATCGAGCGCGACCTGGAGCGTCGTGTCCCCGAGGAGCTGGCGACGAGCGGGGCCCCCGACGTGCGGGCCGTGTTCTCCGGTCAGCAGGGAACGCTGCACTGCGACGCACCGCTCGACGATCCCGAGGCGGTCCTCGACGTGGCGAACGCCGTCGAGGGCGTCGTCCTCGTCGATCTCGACCGGTCCTGTCGGGTGAGCACCGCGCCGACCGTCCCCGCCACCGTCCCGCCCGCGCCGACGGTCCCGTCCGACCCGGTCGACGATGCGGACGACGACCCGGTCGACGATCCGGCGCCGACCACCACGCTCGCCGGGCCGGCCGCGTTCGACACGGTCGACGAGCTCGTGCGGTCGAGCCCGCGCTTCTCGTTGCTGGCGTCGTTGCTCGGTGAGGCCGACGCGACCGACCTGTTCGGCGTGACCGACGGGCCCATCACGGTGTTGGCCCCCCACAACGATGCGTTCGACGAGCTCCCCGCCGACGTGCTCGCCGAGCTCCGGACCCGACCCGACCTGCTCGCCGAGGTGCTGCGCAACCACGTCGTGGACGACGAGGTCCCGCTGGCCGAGCTCGGACGCCTGGCGGACGCCGCCGCGGCGGGTGACGCCGCCGCCGTCACCACCCGGCTCGGGACCGACCTGGCGACGGGTCGCACCGACGGTGTGATCACGATCGACGACGCGCGGGTTCTCGACGGCGACCTGATCGCCGGCGACGGCCGGGTGCACGTGCTCGACCGGGTCCTGGTGCCCGTCGGACTCGACCTGCGGGCCCTCGACGGGCTCCCCGAGTTCGTCGCCGTCCTGCGCTCCGGTGGCCTCGAACTGGCCGGATCGGTGCGATCGGCGGACGATCGGCTCCGTCTGATCGAGGCCGCCACGACGGCGGTCGCGCCGGTGAACGTCACCGACGAGATCGAGGTCGAACCTTCGGCGGCGCTCGCCGGCGCCGGCCTCGACCTCGTGGCCGACCTGCTGCCGGTCGTGCCCGGCGCGCTCACGAGCGGTTCGGTGGGGTTCGACGGGAGCGAGGTGTTCGTCCGCGGCACCGTCGTCGACGACGCGGCGCTCGAGGTGCTCGGCGCGGCCGGCGCGGGCGCCACCTTCGAGTTGGAGCCGCGCCCGTCGGCGGTCGGTAGCGATGTCGTCGATCTGGAGTCCGAGCTCGCCGAGGTGCTGCTCGAGACCCCGGTGACGTTCGCGCCCGCGAGCGCCGATCTCGATCCGTCCGCAGCGGCCGTCCTCGACGTCCTGGCGTCCGTCGCCAAGCGTTTCGACGGCGTGTCCGTCCTCGTCGTGGGCCACACCGACACCGACGGCGACCCGCAGCGGAACATGGAGCTGAGCGAGCTGCGGGCCGCGGTCGTCCGCCTGGAGCTCGTCGCCCGGGGCGTTCCCGGCGAGCAGCTCGACCACGTCGGCCGCGGCGGGGCCGAGCCGGTGATCGTCGACGGCGTGGAGGACAAGGTGGCCAGCCGCCGGGTCGATCTCGAGGTCACCCTGGCGTCGTGACGTACAGGTGGACCTGCCCGGCACGCCGGGTGCGGCGGGCGGGTGGTTTGACGCGGCCGGGGCATCCGGGAATGCTGGGACCGAGCGGCGGGACGCGTCGCCACGACCGACCTGCGGACCGGAGGTGACCGTGCCCTACACGCTGACGATGGGGCTGCTGTGGTTCGCCGCGGCCTTCCTCGTCGGCTTCGTGACCGGGGTCCTGGTGCGCAGCGTCGTGGCTCGGCGTCAGGTCGCCGCAGCTCGCGCCGCTTCGGGGGGCACCGAACCGCCGCCGACCCCCGCGACCGCCCCGGCGGCGCGGCCCGACCACGTGCGCCCCGCCGACGGTGCCGACGGTGCCGAACGTGCCGAGCCGGCGAGGGTCAACGGATCGGCGTCGCACGACGAGGGGACCGCGGCACGCCTGCCGGCCGCGGAGTCCGTGCTCGGACATCCCGTCGCCCGGGACGACCTCACCGTGGTCGAGGGTCTCGGGCCGGCCGTCGCCGAGCTGTGCCACGGCATCGGCATCGCGACCTGGCGCGAGCTCGCCGCGACCGAGGCGTCGTTGCTGCGGACGATGCTCGACGACGCCGGTGCCCGCTACCAGGTCCACGACCCGACCACGTGGCCGGCGCAGGCCGCACTGCTCGCCGACGGTCGCTGGGAGGACTTCCGCGACCTGGTCGCCACGATCCGCGCCTCGTCGCCCGGTCCGGCGTGAGTGACCCCGACGTGAGCCCCGGGACGGACCCGGTCGAGTTCGACCTCGACGGCCGACAGGTCCGCGTCGACGGCACCGGATCGCTCCTCGACGCGTTGCGCGAGCAGCTCGGCGTCCGGTCGGCGAAGGACGGCTGCAGCCCGCAGGGCCAGTGCGGTTGCTGCACGGTGTGGGTCGACGACCGGCCCCGCGTGGCGTGCGTGACCCCGGTGAGCCGGGTCCGGGGCCGGCGGGTCACGACCGTCGGTGGGTTGGACGAGGCGCCGGTGTGGGCCGAGGCGTTCGCGGCGTGCGGTGCGAGCCAGTGCGGGTTCTGCACTCCGGGCATCGTGATGCGTCTGGCCGCCCTCGGCACCGACCAGCGCGCCGATGCCGACGCGGTCCGACGCGCCCTGATGGCCCACCTGTGTCGCTGCACCGGGTGGCAGACGATCGTCGAGGCCGCGGCCGTCGTCGCGTCGGGGAACGTGCCGTCGCCCGTGCCCGGCGGCGAGCGCGCTCGGGTCCGTGCCGCCGTGGAGGGTGGGGTCCGGCAGGCGCTCGGGCCCCACGTCGCCCTCGGTCGGGGCGGATTCGCGGACGACATGGCTCCGCCGGATGCCCTCGTCGCGATGCGGACGGCGGACGGCGCGTGGGTCGTCGCGCCGACGCTCGAGGAGACACGCCGGGCGGTCGGCAAGGTGCAGGGCCGCCGCACGTCCGCTCCGCCCACCTGGCCACTCGAGGTCGCCACCTCACCGGACGGCGGGGTGTGGGAGCGCACGCTGCGGACCACGTGGGTCGAGCCGGCGTACCTCGAACCGGACGCCGCGTGGGCCGACCCCGACGGCCGCGCGTACGGGCCGCTGGGCAACGGCGGCGCGTTCGGTGGCAAGTCGGACAGCGATGCCGTCGACGTCGCCCGGCGGCTGGCGGCCGAGCACGGTCGCCCCGTGCGGGTGCTCGCCACACGCGAGGACGTCGTGCGACACGGACCCAAGCGCCCGCCCGTCGCGATCGGTGTCAGGGCCGACGGGAGCGGTGTCGCGCGGGTCGCGCGCACGCCGGGGATCGCGGACGCGATCGCCGCGAGCGCGCCCGGGCTGATCGTGGAGGAGGTGGACCTCGGCGGTCCGCGGACGTCGACCGCGCTGCGTGGCGCCGGGTGGGCCGAGGCGGCGATCGTCCTGTCGTCGTTGGGCCCGGGCCCCGACGACACGGTCACGTCGCCCGTCGGCGCCCGTGCGTCGGCGCGGATCGACCCCGACGGCTCGGTGGAGGTCCGCGTGAGCTGCGGCGCCGATCCGGGTGACGCGGAGGAGGCGGTCGTGCTCCGCAGTTACTGCATCGGCGCCGCGCACATGGCGCTCGGGTGGGTCCGCAGCGAGGCGATCGCCGTCGGCGACGACGGCGTGCCACTCGACCTCACGATCCGGTCGTTCGGCGTCCTCCGGGCGGTCGACACGCCCCGCATCGACGTCTCGATCGACGACGACCAGCCGGCGTCGTTCGACGCGATGGTGGCCGGCTCCGACGCCGTGTTCGCGGCGGTCGCCGCGGCGGCCTGGCGGCGGGCCGGGTTCCCGCCCGCGTGGCCGATCGGGACGCGACCCGGCTGAGCGACGGGCGGCCGGTGAAGCGCTACCGTTCGCCGCATGAGCAAGCCCCTCGGTCCCTACTCCCCGTTCGTGCGCGCCGGCGACTTCATCATCGTCTCGGGTCAGGGCGGCCTGCGCGACGGTGCCCTCGTCGACGGCGGCGTCGCCGCCCAGACGACCCAGACGATGGCGAACGTCGCCGACCGGCTCGCCGAGGCCGGCGCGTCGCTCGCCGACGTCGTCAAGACGACGTGCTTCCTCACCGACATGGACACGTTCGCGACCTTCAACGCCGCGTACGCCGAGGCCCTGGGCGACCACCGACCCGCCCGTTCGACCGTCGAGGTGTCCGCGCTGCCGGCCGGCATGGCCGTCGAGGTCGAGGCCTGGGCGTACAAGCCGGAGTGAGCCCGTCCGGGGCGCGTGCGGCGACCGCTGCCGACGGCCGCACCCGCTGTGACTGGTCGCTCGGCAGCGACGAGTACGTGCGCTACCACGACACGGTCTGGGGTGTGCCGTGCCGCGACGCGCGCACGCTGTTCGAGTTCTTGATCCTGGAGGGCGCCCAGGCGGGGCTCTCGTGGGAGACGATCCTGCGCAAGATCCCGGGCTACCGGGCCGCGTTCGCCGATTTCGACGTGGCGGCCGTCGCGGCGTTCACCGACGACGACGTGGCCCGCTGTCTCGCCGATCCGGGCATCGTCCGCAACCGGGCGAAGGTCCGTGCCACCGTCGACAACGCCCGCGCGTGGCTGGAGCTCGACGACCCGGTCGGGCTGATCTGGTCGTTCGTCGACGGCCGGCCACGGCAGAACGCGTGGCGCTCGATGGGCGAGGTGCCCGCCGAGACCGACGAGTCGCGCTCGATGAGCCGTGAGCTGAAGCGGCGCGGCTTCCGCTTCGTCGGTCCGACGATCTGCTACGCGTACATGCAGGCCTGTGGGCTGGTGAACGACCACCTCGTCGGCTGCTTCCGGCACGCCGAGTGCCGGCGACCCGCCTGACCACGACTAGCCTGATCGCATGGTCGGAGCGGTCGCCGTCATCATCTTGTTGCTGCTGATCCCGGTGATCGTCATGATGAGCGGCGCCGTCGCATCCGGTGTGCTCGGCTGGTTGCTCGGGCGCGACGCCGAGGTGCGCCACGAGGGCAGCGAGCTCATCGAGTTGAACGACTAGCGGGCCCTGCGTGCACCGCCACGACCCCGAGCTCGAAGCGCTCACCCAGGCGATCGTCCGCTACTCCGTCGACCGGATGCGGCTCGACCCGCCACCGCTCGACGCGCCCCGCACCCCCGGTGAGCTGCGGGCGATGGCCGGGCGGACGATCACGTCCGGCGGCATCGGTGGGCTCGAGGCGCTGCGCGTGTTCGCCGACGTGCTCGCCCCGGCGTGCATCTCGGTCGACCATCCGAGCTTCCTGTCGTTCGTGCCGGGCGCCCCGACCGAGGCGTCGATGCTGTTCGACCTGGTGCTGGGTGCCTCGAACATCTACGCCGGGTCGTGGCTGGAGGGTGCCGGTGCGGTGTTCGCCGAGAACGAGGCGTTGCGTTGGATCGCCTCGACGGCCGGCCTCCCGCCCGAGGCAGGCGGCGTCTTCGTCAGCGGCGGGACCGCCGGCAACCTCAGTGCGCTGATCGCCGCCCGATGGTTGTGGCGGCATCGCGCCGACGGCGTTCACGACCGCACCCGTGGCCTCGTGCTGACCTCGTCGGGCGCCCACTCGTCGGTCGCCCAGGCCGCCCGGGCGATGGACGCCGACGTGTTCGCCGTGCCCGCCGACGACCGGGGGAAGCTGTGCGGCCCGGCGCTCCGCGACGCGCTCGACGACCTCGACCGTGGCGACCGGGAGCGACTGTTCGCGTGTGTCGTGACCGCCGGCACGACGAACGTCGGCGTGGTCGACGACATCGCCGTGACCGCGGACGTGTGCGAGGAGCTGGGCGTGTGGATGCACGTCGACGGCGCGTACGGCGGGGCCGGCCTGCTGGCGCCGAGCGTGCGGCACCTGTACGCCGGGGTCGAGCGGGCCGACAGCTTCATCGTCGACCCCCACAAGTGGTTGTTCGCACCGTTCGACTCGTGCGCCCTCGTCTATCGCGACCCGACGGTCGCCCGGGCGGCGCACACCCAGCACGCCGAGTACCTCGACGTGCTCCGGGGCGCCGACCCGCTGGACACCCCCTGGAACCCGAGCGACTACGCCCACCACCTGTCCCGTCGGGCGCGCGGTCTGCCGTTGTGGTTCAGCCTCGCCGCCCATGGCACCGAGGCCTACGCCGAGGCCGTCGAGACGACCCTGCGCACGGCGCGTGCCGCGGCCGAGGTGATCGACGACGCCCCGCACACCGAGTTGCTGCTGGATCCGGAGCTGTCGGTGGTGGTGTTCCGCCGGCCCGGCTGGACACCGGCGCAGTACCAGGCGTGGAGCGACCGCGAGCTCGCCGCCGGGCGGGCGTTCGTGACACCGACGTCATGGGCCGGAGAGACGGTGCTGCGGATCTGCATCGTGAACCCGCTGACGACCGTCGACGACATCCGGGCGATCGTCGAGTCGTTGGTCGACGACCCGTGTGCGCCGGCGGGCCCCGCCGACGACGCGCCGCAGTTCTTCGACGCCCCCGACGACGGCGGCACCCGTGGCTGACGCCTCGGCCGTTGACGCCTCCGCCGGGGAGCGCCCCGCGCGGGTGCACGACCTCGTCGTCGCGGGTGCCCGGTGCGTCGCGACGATGGACGCCGAGCGACGCGAGCTCGCCGATGGTTGGGTGGCCGTCGACGACGGCTTCGTGACCGCCGTCGGCCGGGGTGTGGCGCCGCGAGGCCGCACGGTGATCGACGCGACCGACTGCCTCGTCACCCCCGGGCTCGTCAACACCCACCACCACCTGTTCCAGAACCTGACGCGGGCCTATCCACCGATGACCGACAAGCCGCTGTTCGGGTGGCTCTCGTCGCTCTACCCGCTGTGGCGCGCGATCGACACCGAGGCCGTCCACGTGTCGACCTGGGTCGGTCTCGCCGAGCTCGCACTGTCGGGCTGCACCACGTCGAGCGATCATCTGTACCTGCACCCCGCGGGTGCGGGCGACCTGCTCACGGCCGAGGTCGAGGCGGCCCGTTCGCTCGGGGTGCGGTTCCACCCGACACGCGGATCGATGTCGCTCGGCGAGTCGGCGGGCGGTCTGCCTCCCGACGACGTCGTGGCCGACGACGACGAGATCCTGGCGGCCAGCGAGGTGGCCGTGTCGCGTCACCACGACCGCTCGTTCGGCGCGATGACCCGGGTCGCGCTCGCGCCGTGCTCGCCGTTCAGCGTGACCGAGGAGCTGATGGTGCGTACGGCCGAGCTCGCCGAACGGCTCGACGTCCGGCTCCACACGCACTTCGCCGAGAACGCCGAGGACGACGAGTTCAGCGTCGCCACGTTCGGCTGTCGACCGACCGAGTACCTGGAGCGGACCGGGTGGTGCACCGACCGGACGTGGGTCGCCCACTGCGTGATGCCCGACGCCGCCGAGATCCGCCGGCTCGGCGCGGCGGGCGTCGGCGCGGCGCACTGTCCGTCGAGCAACCTGATCCTGTCGTCGGGCATCGCCCCCGTGGTGCCGCTGCGGGCCGCCGGGGTGCCCGTCGGGCTCGGGGTGGACGGGTCGTCGTCGGCGGATGCTGCGTCGCTCTGGCTGGAGGCCCGGCAGGCGATGCTGCTCGCCAAGCTGCGCGACGGCGCGGCGGCGGGCACGGCGCGCATGGCGCTCGAGATGGCGACGTTGGGCGGCGCGGCGTGTCTCGGGCGCGCCGGCGAGATCGGCGTCCTCGCACCGGGTTCCGTGGCCGACCTCGCCGTGTGGTCGCTGACCGGTCCGGCGTTCGCCGGCGCCATCGCCGATCCGGTCGAGGCGTGGCTGCGGTGCGGGCCGGTCTCGGCGCGCGACACCTTGGTGCACGGTGAGTCGGTCGTGCGCGACGGACGGCTCGTGTCGTCCGACACCGACGACGTGCTCGCCGAGCACGCCCGCACGGCGGCACGTGTCCAACGTCTCGTCGAGGGGTGAGCCGCTCGGGGGTGGGTCGCGCGCCACAATGGCGACCGTGGTTCCCCCCGACCAGCGTCCGGTGCGACGCGCTGCGCCCAGGACCTCGCGCCGCCGGTCGCTCACGGAGTGGCTGACGGCGCTGCTGGCCCTGGCGATGCTCGTGCCCGCAGCCGCGTGCACGAGCACCGGCACTGCCGGCGGCGATGGCGGTCGCGAGGCGGGTGTCGCCCGAGCCGCGGCACCCGAGGAGATCGTGGCCGGCGAGCTGCCCGAGACCCTCACGGTCGAGCGCCCGACCACGGTCGCCGTCGTCGGCGACTCGATCACCGTCGCCGCGGCCGAGCACCTCGACGCCGAGCTGTCGGCGCTCGGCCTCGACGTGCTGGCGATCGACGCCCAGATCGGTCGGCGGATGACGGTCGGCGAGCGCGACCGCCTCCAGACCGGTGCCGACATCGTCGAGTTCCTGTCGGCACGGTCGGCGCCCGAGCTGTGGGTGGTGGCGCTCGGGACGAACGACATCGGCCAGTACGCCGACGAGGGGGCCGTCGCCGAGCAGGTCGGGGCGCTGCTCGATCGCCTGCCGGCGGACGTGCCGGTGGTGTGGGTCGACACGTGGATCCGGGGGCGTGACGAACAGACCGACGTCGTGAACCGGGCGATCCGCGACGTGGTCGAACGGCGTGACGACGCGGTCGTGGTCGAGTGGTCGGCGCACGCCCCCGCCGACGGCGTGATCGCCGCCGACGGGGTGCACCTCACCGACGGCCTCGGCCGTCAGCGCTTCGCCGAGGTCGTCGCCGCCGGCGTCGCCGCCCTCATCGACCCCTGACCCCGTCCCCCCCGCCCTTCACCGCCCGTCCCCCTTCACCGCCCGTCCCCCTCACCGCCCGGC
>SKSP01000201.1 GCA_007122945.1 Ilumatobacteraceae bacterium
AGGGCACGCCGCTCGCGAACGCGCGATCGAGCGCTGGGCCGATCTCGCCCGGTGAGGTCACGGTCTCACCGGCGCCTCCGAGCGCCCGCACGACGTCGTCGTAGCGGGTCTCGGGCTGCAGATCACAGGCGACGTCCCAGCCGTAGATCGCCTGCATCGGGTGCTTCTCGAGCCCCCACATCCCGTTGTTGCCGACGATCATCACGACCGGCAGGCCATGGCGGACGAGCGAATCGACGTCCATCAGGCTGAAGCCGGCCGCCCCGTCGCCGAGGAGCACGACCACCTGCGACGAGGGCCGCACGACACGCGCCGCGATGGCGTAGCCCATCCCGTTGCCGAGACACCCGTACGGACCGGTGTCGAGCCAGCACCCGGGCTCGAACACCTCGACGAACTTGCCGGCGTACGAGGCGAAGTCGCCACCGTCGCAGATCACCACGGCATCGCGCTCCAGTCGCCGACGCAATTCGCCGTAGATCCGGGACGGCTTGATCGGGTCGGTGTCGGCCGCGAGCAGCGGGCCGTCCGCCTCGGCCGCGGCGCGTTCGGCGTCCCGGAGCTCGGCGATCCACGCGTCGTGGTCGCGGCCATCGCCGGCGTGGCCGGCGAGCCCGCGCAGGGTCAGCCGGTGGTCCCCGACGACGGTCGGGACCTCGACGTGCGGCGCCCGCTGCGACGCGGCGTCGACGACGTGCGCCACGGCCGCCGAACCGAACGAACCGAACCCGAGCCGGAAGTCGAGCGGCGTGCCGAGGACGACGACGAGGTCGGCACGCTGCTTCAACAGGCCGCGGGTCCGGAGGAACGCCAACTCGTGGTCGGCGGGGAGCAACCCGCGGCCCATCCCGTTCGAGAAGCACGGCACGCGGAGGTGTTCGGCGGCGGCGCGCAGCTCGGCCCAGGCGCCGTCCCAGTACACGTCTGAGCCGACCACGAACGCCGGACGCTCGGCAGCGGCGATCATCGCGGCGAGCCGGGCGACGGCGTCGTCGTCGGGGGCGGCGCCCCGGCCGTCGCACTCCTCTGGTGCCGGCACCTCGCCCGAGGACGGACCGAACACGTCGAGCGGGAAGTCGCAGAAGACCGGGCCGCGGTGCGGCTCCATCGCCAGGCGGACCGCGGCGAACACGTCGGCACCGGCGCGCTCGGGATCGGTGACGGTCGCCGCCGACTTTGTGATCGACGCGAGGATCGGCACGTGGTCGAGCTCCTGCAGCGAACCTGCACCCCAGCGCCCCTGGGGTGCCCGCCCACCGAGCACCACCAGCGGCGAGCCGTTGAAGTGTGCCGACGTGACAGCCGACATGCCGTTGGTGATGCCCGGGCCGGCGGTCAGCGCGGCGAACCCGGGTCGGCGGGTGAGCTTGGCGTAGGCCTCGGCGGCGAACGTGGCGGACTGCTCGTGACGGGTGTCGACCACCCGCATCCCCGCGTCGCGGGCCCCGTCGTAGAGCGGCCAGATGTGACCGCCGTTGAGGGTGAACATGACGTCGGTACCGAATCGGCGCAACGCGGCGATCGCCTGATGCCCTGCATGACCTTCGACGACTGCCATGCCGCTCCACCGTACCCCGCGCGTAGTCTGTGACTGCCATGCACGTCGCTGATGACGACGATGCCCGCTTCGTGGGATCCCCGCCGGACGACCCCCACGACGGGACATCGGGCCCGGTCGAACCGCCCACCGGTCCGACGACGTCGCCGCGTGACGACGGCCACGACGACATCCACGACGACGACGACACCCACGACGACGACACCCACGGCCCCCGGGACGGCGACCGGATCGCGCCGGCCCCGCCCGACCTGGGCACCCTCGTCAACGTGCTCCCGCGGCGGATCCACCGGGTGTACTGGTGGAAGGAAGCGCTGATCGTCGTCGCCTTCTACATCGTGTACTCGTGGATCCGGAACCAGTTCGGTTCCAACCGGATCGCCGCCGAGGGCATCCCGACGATGGCGTTCAACAACGCCGAGCGGATCATCCGCTGGCAACAGACCCTGGGCCTCTACTTCGAGCCGGACCTGCAGCGTTGGTACCTCGACAACATGCCCGGGATCCAGCTGTGGAACATCTTCTACGGCACCGCCCACTTCATCGTCACGATCGCCGTGTTCGCGGTGCTGTTCTGGAAACGGCCGGCGGTCTTCCCGCAATGGCGCAACACGCTCGCAGCGATGACCGCATTGGCGATCGTCGGCTTCGCGTTCTTCCCGCTGATGCCGCCGCGCCTGCTCGACCAACCGTGCCCGTGGGAGGGCCAGAACGAGTTCGGCGGCCGCTGCCTCGCGAGCGACGTCCGCGGCGAGGACGGCTTCGGCTACGTCGACACCCTCGCCGAGTACGGCGGGTTGTGGTCGTTCGACTCGTCCGCGTTCGCGTCGATCTCCAACCAGTACGCAGCGATGCCCAGCCTGCACATCGGGTGGGCGACGTGGTGCGCCATCGCGATGTGGCCCCTGCTGCGCCGATGGCGTTCGAAGATCGCGATGCTCGCCTACCCGACCATCACCTTGTTCTGCATCCTCATCACCGGCAACCACTGGTGGCTCGACGGCGTCGGCGGCCTGATCGTGTTCGGCGTCGGTGCGCTGATCGGCTGGGGCATCCACCGCTGGAACCAGGACCGCCTCGACGGCAAACACGTCCGGATGCATGCCACCTGACCGCGTCGCGCCCGCCGCCGGTGAGGACGACGGGCAGGAGTGACCCCACCTCGCAGCACCGACCGCACCGGAGTAGCGTCACGATCGCAATGTTCCTCGAGCGCATCAACGAACCGGCCGACCTCCGCGAGCTGTCGAACGACGAGGTGACGACGCTCGCCGGCGAGATCCGCGACTTCATCGTCTCGGCGGTGGCCGAGACCGGTGGACACCTCGGGTCCAACCTCGGTGCCGTCGAGCTCTCGCTCGCGC
>SKSP01000273.1 GCA_007122945.1 Ilumatobacteraceae bacterium
CCACCGGCGTGCAGGCGCTGCTCACCTCGGTCGGCGGCACGGCCGGTCGGCTGATCCCCGACGAGGGCGAGGTCGGCTACGCGGCGGTCGTCAACACGATCGACGAGATGGTGACCACCACGCGTCGGCACGTGAAGCGCGGCGCCGACTGGATCAAGATCCACGCCACCGGCTCGATCCCGACCCACGCCGGCGAGCTGCAGGTCTGGACGCTCGACGAGATGAAGGCGGTCTGCGACACCGCCCACGCGCTCGGCGTCCCGGTGACCGCGCACTGCCGCAGCGCGTCGTCCACCCGCGACGCCGCGCTCGCCGGCGTCGACCTGATCCTGCACGCCTCGTTCATCGACGACGAGGCGCTCGCCGCCGTGATCGAGTCGGGCGCGGCGATCTGCCCGACGTTCACGTTCCTCGCCAACCTCGCCGACCACGGCGACAAGGTCGGCGCCACCCCCGGGATGACCGACATCTTCCGCGGCGAGATCAAGGCGACCGCGGCGAAGATGCGCGAGGCGTACGACGCCGGCGTGCGTCTGCTGTGCGGGTCGGAGAGCGGGTTCGCGCTGACCCCGTACGGGCACTGGCACGCGCGCGAGCTCGAGGTGTTCGTCGACGAGCTCGGTCTGTCGCCGCTCGAGGCGATCACGTGCGCCACCCGGAACAACGCGCTCGCGATGCGGATGGAAGGGCAGCTCGGCGTGCTCGCGGAGGGCTACCGCGCCGACGTGCTCGTGGTCGACGGCGACCCGACCAGCGACGTCCGCATCCTCCAGGACCGGTCGCGACTGCGCGAGGTGATCAGTCGTGGCCGCCGGGTCGACCTGTCGGCCCCGTGGCCCGAGCGCGGCCGCATCGCCGGCGAGAAGGTCGGCATGTGGGCGAGCGAGATCCTCACGGCCGAGCGCGCCGGCATCGGCGCGTGACGACGGGATGACCGCGTCACGACCGCTCTGGACCCCGGCCCCCGATCGGGCCGACCGCACGCGGATGGCCGACCTCACTCGACGAGCAGGGGTGGGCGACTCGCGGGCGCTGCACCGCTGGTCGGTGGAGGAGCCGTCGGCGTTCTGGGAACTGGTGTGGGACGACACCGGCGTGATCGGCGATCGCGGCGACGCGCCGGCGTTCGACGGTGACCGGTTCTTCGCCGATGCCCGGTTGTCGTACGCCGAGAACCTGCTCGGTCACGCGCCCGGCCCCGACGTGCCGGCGATCGTCGACGTCGACGAGACCGGTCGCGAGCGGATCACGTCGTGGGCGTCGCTCACGGCGTCGGTGGCGGCGGCCGCTGCTGCGCTGCGGGCCGACGGGGTGACTGTCGGCGACCGGGTGGCGGCGTGGCTGCCGAACGTCGCCGAGACGATGGTGCTCGCGCTCGCGGCGTCGGCGGTCGGTGCGACGTTCACGTCGACGTCGCCGGACTTCGGCGTCGACGGGGTGATCGACCGTTTCGGCCAGGTCGACCCGGTCGTGCTCGTCGCCACCGACCGCTACCGGTACGGTGGCAAGGAGTTCGTCGTGGCCGACCGCGTGGCCGAGGTCGTGGCCCGGCTGCCTTCGCTGCGCCGGGTCGTGATCGTCCCCGGAGACCACGACGCCGCGGGCACGGCGCCCGCCGGGGCAACCTGGTGGGACGAGTGGCTCGCCCCGCACGACGGCGCCGAACCGCGGTACGAGCGGCTGCCGTTCGACCATCCGCTGTTCGTGCTGTACTCGTCGGGCACGACCGGGGCGCCGAAGTGCATCGTGCACCGCACCGGCGGGGTGCTGCTGATGCACCTGAAGGAGCACCAGTACCACACCGACCTGCGCCCCGGCGACCGCCTGCTGTACTTCACGACCGCCGGCTGGATGATGTGGAACTGGCTGCTCTCCGCGCTCGCCAGCGGCGTCACCGTCGTGTGTTACGACGGCAGCCCGTTCCATCCCGCGCCGACCGTGCTGTACGACGTCGCCGAGCGGTACCGGCTCACGACGCTCGGCGTCTCGGCGAAGTTCATCGACGCCTGCCGCAAGACCGACGGCCTGTCGCCGATCGACACCCACGACCTCGCCGCACTGCGCACGGTGTGCTCCACCGGGTCGCCGCTGCACGCCGACGCCTTCGAGTGGGTGTACGGCCACGTGACCCCCGACGTCCACCTCGCGTCGATCTCCGGTGGCACCGACCTGTGCGGCTGTTTCGTCGGCGGCGACCCGACGGCGCCGGTGCGCGCCGGCGAGATCCAGGGGCCGGCCCTCGGCATGGACGTCGACGTGCTCGACGAGTCCGGCCGCCCGTGCCCGCCCGGCGTCGACGGCGAACTGGTCTGCCGACCCACGTTCCCGTCGGTGCCGCTCGGCTTCTGGGGCGACGACGGCAGCCGCTTCCGCGCCGCTTACTTCGAACGCTTCGACGGCTGGTGGACCCAGGGCGACTTCGCCACCTGGACCGCCGGCCCCGACGGCGAACGCCGCGGCGTGGTCATCCACGGTCGCAGCGACGCCACCCTCAACGCCGGCGGGGTGAGGATCGGGACCGCCGAGATCTACCGGGTGGTCGAACGCCTCGACGAGATCGTCGAGTGCGTCGCCGTCGGCCAACGCTGGGACGACGACACCCGCATCGTGCTCTTCGTACGCCTCGCCGACGGCGTCACGCTCGACGACGACCTGCAGGCGACCATCCGCGCCGCGATCCGGGCGGCCTGCTCCCCCCGCCACGTCCCGGCGGTCATCGCGGCCGTCACCGACATCCCCCGCACCCGCAGCAACAAGATCAGCGAGCTCGCCGTCGCCGACGTCGTCAACGGCCGCGCGGTCCGCAACACCGAGGCCCTCGCCAACCCCGACGCCCTCACCGAGCTCGCCACCCTCCCCGAACTGTCCGCGTGAACCGGCGGAGGTGAGCCGATCCGCCCAGACGGTTCACCGACCCA
>SKSP01000400.1 GCA_007122945.1 Ilumatobacteraceae bacterium
GCCCAGCCCCGCACCTCGTCGTCCAGTGATCAGGACCTGCCCCGTGCCGGGCCCGGTACGACCTCCGGCCGTTCCATCCATCGGAATCGGAGCTTGACCACGCATGCCCGGACGAGCCGTCATTAGGGTGAGACATCAGCGGGTACGGCCACCGGTTCCGCTCATCACGCACAGACGGGGAGTCACTTGTGAAGCACGAAGTCATCGACCGGGTCGCCACGATCGGCGACCATCTCGTCAAGTCGGCGGAGGACGCCGCACGAGCGGGCACCCTCGACTCGTCGACCGTCGCGAAGATGAAGGAGGTCGGTGTCGTCCGCATGTTGCAGCCGGTCGACTTCGGTGGCTACGAGGCGAGGCCCGCCGAGTTCTTCGAGGCCGTCATGGAGTTCGGGAAGTACGACCCGGCCGCATGTTGGGTCGCCGGCGTCGTCGGTGTGCACCCGTGGGAGCTCGCCATGAACGACCCGCGGCTGCAAGAGGAGGTCTGGGGCGACGATCCGGACACGTGGGTCGCATCCCCGTACGCCCCGAGCGGCATGGCGGTGCCCGTGGACGGCGGCTACGTCTTCAACGGGCGCTGGCAGTTCTCGTCGGGGACCGATCACTGCGACTGGGTCGTGCTCGGTGCGGTCGTCGGTGACGAGAACGGTCAACCGGTCGAACCGATGGCGATGCTCCACATCATGTTGCCGCGCGCGGACTACACGATCGTCGACGACTCGTGGAACGTCATGGGTCTCGAAGGCACCGGCAGCAAGGACGTCATCGTCAAGGACGCGTTCATCCCGGACTACCGCGCCGTCGACGCGGCCGAGGTCATGGACGGCCGCGCAGCGGCCGCGGTCGGCCGCAATCAGCCGCTGTACCGCCTGCCCTGGGCGACGGTCTTCCCGAACGCCATCTCGGCGTCGATGATCGGCATCGCCGAGGGCGTCCTCGAGGCGGCGCTCGAGTACCAGCGCGACCGGATCACGGTGATGGGGACGCGCGCCATCGACGATCCGTACTCGAAGGCCGCGATCGGTGAGGCGGCGTCCGACATCAGGTCGGCACGCACCCAGTTGCTCTACAACGCCGAGGAGATGTTCGAGGTCGTCGAGCGCGGCGAGGAGGTCTCCTACGACATGCGGATCCAGAGTCGTCGTGACCAGGTTCGCGTGGCCTTCCGGGCCGTGGAGGCCGCCGACAAGATCTTCGCACGGTGTGGTGGCAACGCGATCCGGCTCGACAAGCCGCTCCAGCGCTTCTGGCGCGGCGCCCACGCAGGCCTGCAGCACGCCATCTTCGTCTCGGGACCGACGTACGACGGCTGGGCGGGCAACGCCGTCGGCCGACCGCCCGAGCCCGGCGCGGTGCTCTGCTGATCTCCCCTCGCTGATCTTCCTCGCCGATCTCCTGGACGCTCACTCGCCCGCGCGCCACCGCGCCGACGAGATCGGCTGCACCACGTCCTGGAACGACGTGGCCAACGACTCCGGAACGTCCACCACGACCGTCTCGCGCACCTCGGCGAGTTCGTCGAGGGTCGTCTCCAGGTGGGCCGCGCTCTCGATGCGGATGCCGCGGGCACCGATCGAACGAGCGATCTCGGCGTGGTCGAACTCGTCGAAACGGCTGGCGACGGCCTTGTCGCCCATCCCGTGGAGCACCCAGCCGAGCGCGTTGTTGTTGAGCACGACCACTGCGATCGGGAGGTCCTCTTGCACCGACGTCATCAGCGCGTGGATCGACATCGCGAAGCCGCCGTCACCGCAGACGGCGACGATCGGGTGCTCAGGATACCGGAGGCGGGCGCCGAGGGCCGCGGGCACCGCGTATCCCATGCCACCGCCGGCGGCGGGCATCAGGAGCCCGCCGGGCACGAGGCTCTTGAACCAGTGCAACATGAACAGCCGGTTCTCGCCGGCGTCGGCGGTCACGATCGTGTCGGCCGGCAAGGACTCCTGCAACGCGCGGATGATGCGGCGGGGGAGCAGTGGCAGCGTGTCGTCGTGGAAGTCGGCCCCGATCGGCTCGCCGTGGCGATCGCGTGCCGAGGCGACCCGATCCACGCCGCGTCCCCACGCCGGTTGCCCACGGCCACCGGCCGCGTCACGCAGCCGGTCCAGCACGTAGCCGGCGTCGCCGATCAGCGGGTGGTCGACGGGGTGGGTCCACGCGACGTTGAGCGGTTCGACGTCGATCTGGATCAGCGACTGGCGTCCGGGATCGATCAGTGACGGGTTCTCGTCGCCCGTGTCGATCGGCGCGAGCCGGGTGCCGACGGCGATGATCAGGTCGGCCGCGGCGAGCTCGGCGTTGGCCTCGGGCACCCCGAACGTCCCCATCACGCCCAGCGCGAGGTCGTCGGTCTCGGGGATCACGCCCTTGCCGCCCGACGTGGTGACGACCGGGAGCTCGAGCTCGTGCGCGAACCGGTGGAGTGCGTCGCACGCCTGGCCGACCCGGACCCCGTTGCCCGCGATGATCACCGGCCGCTCCGACTCCACGAGCGCCTCGGCCGCGCGCTCGAGTGCCGCGTCGTCGACGGACCTGGGACGCTCGACGAGATAGTGGCGCGTCGACCACAGGCGCGGGTGGCTGTCCGGGCCGACCCGGCCGCGCAGCGCCGAGCTGTGGAACGCCACGGCGACCGGCCCGGGGTCGCCCGTCAGGGCGTGCTTGATCGCCAACTGGGTGTGCTGGACGGCCTGTGCGGGGAAGTAGCTGCAGAAGACGCGCTTGGTCATTCCCTCGAGCGTCTTGCGGACGTCCCAGGTGCCGTGGTCGGCGGTGCCGGCCTGGTACTGGCCGTGGTGCGAGAGCGACCCGCCGTCCGACATGTCCGTCAGGATGACCAGCGGCGCGCTCCCGGTCAGCGCCTCGATGTACCCCTGTCCGGCGTTGCCGGCGATCCACTCGGCCTGCCCCATCAC
>SKSP01000368.1 GCA_007122945.1 Ilumatobacteraceae bacterium
GCTGCTCGTCGTCGAGCTCGCCGACGCCGGCCCGCCCGGTGGCGTCGCCCAGGGTCGCGACGAACGGGGTCGGCGCTCGCCATGGGTCGGGGGGATGGCCGGTCTCGGCGTCGCGCACCGCTCGCCACACCCGCTCGGGCGTGCACGGCAGGTCGATGTGGCGGATCCCGAGGTGGGCGACGGCGTCGATCACCGCGTTCTGGACGGCCGGAGTCGAACCGATCGTGGCGGCCTCGCCGATGCCCTTCGCGCCGAGCGGGTTGAGCGGTGACGGCGTCTCGGTCGAGTGCGTCTCGAAGCTGGGGAGCTCGGCGGCCGACGGCACGGCGTACTCGGCGAGGTTGGAGGTGATCGGGTTGCCGTCGTCGTCGAAACGGACCTCCTCGTAGAGCGCCTGGCCGATGCCGGCCGCGATGCCCCCGTGCTGCTGACCCTCCACGAGCGACGGGTTCAACACCGTGCCGCAGTCGTCGACGGCGACGTGGCGCAGCGCGCGCACCTCGCCGGTGTCGGTGTCGACCTCGACGACGGAGATGTGGGTGCCGAACGGGAACGTCGCGCCGCCCTGGTCGAACACGAACTCACCGCGCAGCAGGTTCGAGTCGTCGCCGGGATCGTCCTGCGCCGAGTCCGGACGTTCGACCGCCAGACGAGCGGACAGCTCGCCCCACGTCATCGCGCTCGTCGGGACGCCGGCCACCCCGATCGTGCCGCTCGCCGGGTCGACCACCACGTCGGCCGGGTCGGCCTCCAGCAGGGTGGCGGCGAGCTCGCGTGCGCGCTCGATGAGCACGCGTGTGGCCTCGTGCACCGCCGAACCCCCGAGCTGCAGCGATCGCGAGCCCCCGGTGCCGCCGCCCCTCGGCACCCGGTCCGTGTCGCCGTCGACGAGGTGGATCCGGTCGATCGGGATGCCCGTCTGGTCGGCGACGAGCATGGCGTAGGACGTCTGGTGCCCCTGACCGTGGGCGGCGGTGCCGGCGTACACCGTGGCCGAGCCGTCGGCGTGGACCTCGACCGAGCCGAACTCGCTCGTCCCGCCGCCGGCGGTGATCTCGACGTACGACGCGACGCCGATGCCGAGCAGGGTTCGGTCGCCGCGCTCGCGGCGGGCGGCCTGTTCGGCGCGCAGCTCGTCGTAGCCGATCGCCTCGGCCGCGGTGCGGAGCGGGAGGAGGTAGCGACCGGAGTCGTACTGGACACCCGTGATGGTGCGGAACGGGAACACGTCGTCGCCGAGGAGGTTGCGCTCGCGGAGCTCGATCGGGTCGATCCCGAGCTCGAGCGCGGCCTGGTCGACGAGGCGTTCGAGGAGTGCGGTCGCCTCCGGTCGGCCGGCACCGCGGTAGGCGCCCATCGGCGTCGTGGTCGTCGCGGCGACGGCGACGTCGAACTGGATCGCCGGGAAGTCGTACGTGCCGTGGGACATCCGCCGCGTGCCGCCGGGCAGGTACGCGCCGATGCCGGGGTAGGCGCCGGCGTCGCCGACGAGGCGTACTCGGAGACCGGTGAAGCGACCGTCGCGGGTGCAGCCCAGCTCCGCGTACTGGACCTGGCCGCGGCTGTGCGGGAGGGCCTTCATGTCGTCGCTGCGGGTCGGCACCCACACGACGGGTCGGCCGAGCCGCCGTGCTGCGGCGGTGACGACGACGTACTCGGCGTGCACACCGGCCTTGCCCCCGAAGCCGCCGCCGACGTGCGGGGTGACGAGGTGCAGGTCGTCGGGCTCGAGTCCGACGGCGGTCGCGAGCTGGGTGCGCAGCATGTGCGGCATCTGGGTGGAGGCCCACACGGTGGTGCGACCGTCGTCGGCGGGCGCGGCGGCGCAGCAGTCGGGCTCCATCGGGGCGACCGCCATCCGCTGGTTGAGATAACGGCCGCGCACGATCACGTCGGTGCCGGCATCGGCGTCGAGGTCGACGCGATGCTCGTCGGTGATCACGAGCGCCTGGTTCGAGCCGTGGTCGGGGAAGACCAGCGGCGCGTCGGCGTCGAGCGCCCGCTCGGGGTCGAGCACCGGGTCGAGCGGATCGATGTCGGCCCACACCGCCTGCGCGGCGTCCTCGCCCTGCTCGAACGTCTCGGCGAACACGACCGCGATCGGTTCGCCGACGAAGCGGACGCGATCGACGGCGAGCGGGGGGCGGGCGAAGTCGTCGTGCACCGCGGCGAACCCCTGGTGCGGCGGCAGGTCGAGCTCGGCGGCGGTCCAGACCGCGACCACGCCGGGCATCGCCGCGGCGTCGTCGACGTGGACGGCGCCGAGGGTGCCGTGGGCGACGTCGGAGCGGACGAACACGGCGTGGAGGCGTCCGTCGAGCGGCAGGTCGGCGACGTAGCGGGCGCCGCCGGTGAGCAGGATCGGGTCCTCCGTGCGCTGCACGCGGGTGCCGAGGATCGAGCCGCCCGCTCTGGGGTTCTCGCTGGGGTTCTCGCCGGGGTGCGTGCCGGGGTTCGTTTCGGTGGTGGTGCGGCTCATCGGGCACGACCGTACCGCGATCGGTCGGGTTACGGTTCTGGCATGGGTTCCGGCATCGGTGCTGGCGGCGACGCGATCGAGCTGCTGATCGAACCCCGGGCGCGACCCGTGGGCGACGGCGAGGTCGACCGGCTGCTGCCCTTCCGGTCCCGTCGGATGGTCGGGCCGTTCGTGTTCGCCGACCTGATGGGCCCCGATCCCCTTCCACCCGGTGTCGGTGTGGACGTGCCGTCGCACCCGCACATCGGCCTCGCCACGGTGACGTACCTGTTCGACGGTGCCCTGATGCACCGTGACTCGACGGGTGTCGTGCAGCGCATCGATCCCGGTGGCGTCAACTGGATGACGGCCGGCCGCGGCGTCGCCCACTCGGAGCGCTCGCCCGACGACGCCCGGGAGGGCGA
>SKSP01000482.1 GCA_007122945.1 Ilumatobacteraceae bacterium
ATGGATCAACTGATCGATGAAGGCAGCAAAATAGCTGATGAAACATTGAGCAGGGTAATCGAAAAATTCAGGTAGCAATAGATACTACCCTGGCTTAGGCCCGGGATTAATATGTTTTGACCAAACAGGGAAAGGAGAATGAAGAATGACAAAAGTAATTGATTGTGTTGCAATCGGCGAGGAAATTATGCAGGAAATCATCAAAGAAACGGAGGACCTTAAAGCCAAAGGGATAACCCCGGGCATAGCTACACTTCTGGTCGGGGATGATTTTGGTTCCAAGATGTACAGGGGTCAGGTTGAAAAGTTTTGTGAAGAAGCGGGCTTTAACTATATCAACGAAAATCCACCTGCAGATGCTACGGAGGAAGATGTTATCAGGATTGTTAAAAAGCTGAATGATGATCCGGCAGTAAGTGGGATATTACCGCTGCGACCGTTTCCGGAGCAGATTTCCGACACAGTTGTTATCAACACGATTGACGTAAACAAAGATATTGATTGTTTTCATCCTTTTAATATGGGAAAACTGGCCTTGGGCGAGGTTACCTTTCCACCGGCAACCCCGGCCGCGGTAATCGAAATTTTAGAACGTTATGCCCGTAACGAGGAGAAAATGGATCCAAAAGACTTCTTTGAAGGAGCAGAAATTGTTGTCGTCGGCCATTCCAATATTGTTGGAAAGCCGGTAGCTTTCTTAGCTCTCAACCGCAATGCTACCACCAGTGTAACCCATGTCTTTACCAGCATGAAGGGTAACCTGGAGAAACATACCACCGGTGCTGATATACTCATCGTAGCTGCCGGCAAAGCGGATTTAATTGGCCCTGATCAGGTCAAAGAAGGTGCGATAGTCATCGATGTCGGTATTAACCGTGTTAAAGTGCTTGATGAGAATGGTCAACCGGTTATGAATGAAAAAGGCAAGCCCAAAACTAAAACTGTAGGCGATGTTTCTTTTGATGCGGTTAAAGATAAAACCAGGGCTATTTCACCGGTTCCGAAAGGTGTGGGTTCCGTAACAAACCGGATGTTGATGAAAAATGCCCTTAAAGCCTGCAAAATAAACAACGGGTTACTCTAAAGCTTATCCTGGGGACCGCGGTTTAGTTGAGAACAGGGTCTGATTATGCTATAATGTTTCCTAGCAACTAGCATAAGTGGTGCAGTATTCTAGTTGACGCCCCTCTCTGAGAACGGGCCTAAAAATCCGTTAAGGGCACATCAATGAAGTTCCTGGTGGTGGCTGCCGACGCCCAGTCGGGAGCTGTTGCTGGGAGTTAAGAAGGATGGGGCGATCTACAATGGCATGTAGGCGTTGACCCTACCTTCGCGGAGACCCATGTCGGTGGCGGATTGTTTAATAAACAAAAGGTTACTGCTTGGGTGAGAAACCTGCATGCGGTGTGAAGCTGTGTGCAGCGTAGCCTGCCTTGAGTGGAATAGGTGGAGGGAATGCAAATTTCTTAAACCTATTCTGCAAAAGAGGCTAGGGGAGATCAGGCGTCAGTGGGGAAATCTTCTAGACTGCTCTCGAAAGAGAAGTAAGCCAGGGATTAAAGTGTGAGCTAAGTGGTAATCCAGTTCTGCTGTTGGTGACACAGTGGGGGTAGTCTTAAAAGGGAACTGCCTGTTCGGCAACGCCAGGTGATTACCCGGGAAAACCTGCTGGACCTAAGCCGCAAAGTTTACCTGGTTTACTACCACTTATGTTTTTTGTACAAAGGTGATAAAATTTGATTAAGAAGAGAAAAAAACGCCGTCGTACCCGCTGGGTTATAATTATTTCTATCTGGACTTTTTTTTTAGCTATTGGTTTTGGTTTTGTAACGCAGTATATCCTGAATGAGCTCCAGTCTCTTGTGGTTTCGTTTGCAATTTTAATGGTTGTTATTTTCCTGGGTATAATCTTCGATCTTGTCGGCACCGCGGCAGCCGCCGCCAAGGTCGCACCTCTTAATGCCAAGGCAGCCCGGAAGGTTGTTGGAGCAAAACGCGGTGTTTACCTGGTTAAAAATGCCGAGCAGGTTGCTAACTTTTGCAACGATGTAGCAGGCGATATCAGTGGTGTTGTCAGCGGCACCCTGGCTGCAATTATTGTTTTTAGACTTATGGTCAGCCTGCCTTTCGAGCAGGCGGAATTTTACCTGGGCATTCTGTTAACTGCACTTGTTGCCTCCCTGACCGTGGGAGGGAAAGCCTGGGGCAAAATAGTTGCGATAAACCATTCAACAGAAGTGATCCTGTTGGTCGGGTCTCTGATAACCCGGCTGGGAAAACCTATAAGCTGGATAAAAAAGGCAGAAAAAAATTCGGGGTGATTTATAGTGGGAGACCTTATCAGCAACCTGCGGCTGCCGGGTGACTTGAAAAATCTGGATGCAGATCAGTTAATTAAAGTTGCTGCAGAAATCCGAGAATATATGATTCGTACGGTTGCCGATAATGGCGGACACCTTGCAGCTAGCCTTGGAGTTGTCGAGCTTGCCGTGGCATTACACAGCAACTACAACAGCCCGGCAGATCGCCTGATCTGGGATGTTGGTCACCAAAGCTATCCGCACAAACTGCTGACCGGCAGGTGGGACCAATTTCCAACCCTGCGCCAGCAGGGAGGGTTGTGTGGTTTTCCTAAACCTTCAGAAAGCATACACGATCCATTCCTTACAGGTCACAGCAGTACTTCTATATCGGCGGCCCTCGGGTTGGCACGGGCTCGTGATTACAAAAGCGAAGATTACAAAGTAGTTGCAGTAATCGGCGATGGGGCCCTGACCGGCGGAATGGCATTCGAGGCTTTAAATCACGCCGGCCATATCAAGGCTAACCTGCTTGTAATTCTTAACGATAACAAAATGTCAATCAGTTCAAATGTGGGCAG
>SKSP01000261.1 GCA_007122945.1 Ilumatobacteraceae bacterium
AGGCGGCGGCCGGATCGTCACGGCGTGCGCCGCTGAGGCGGCGGCCGGATCGTCACGGCGTGCGCCGCTGAGGCGGCGGCCGCGGAGCGGCTGCTCGAGTCCGATAGGGTTGTCGCAGCGGTTCCGGAACGTCCGGTGCCGCGCTGACACCGAGCGGTCCGTCCGTCGGTTGTCAGTCGCCCGTCCCGTGTCGGACCCGGCAGCCTCCCGGCGTACCCCGTCGGAGCAGTGCCCGAAGGTCGACGGCGGGGTCGCCGACTGGGAACCGACCCTCGACCGCTCCAGATCGGCCGGCACATGTGTGCCAGGTCGGAAAGGAGCCACACGTGGCTGATCCAATCCGCGTGTCGGGTCCCGTTTCGGGGACCGACAAGACACTTTCGTTCGAGACCGGGAAGCTGGCGCCGCAGTCGCAGGGCGCCGTGGTCGCCACCATCGGCGGCACCACCGTGCTCACCACCGCCAACGCCGCCAAGGACGTCCGTCCGGGCATGGACTTCTTCCCGTTGACCGTCGACGTCGAGGAGCGCCAGTACGCCATCGGCAAGATCCCCGGGTCGTTCTTCCGGCGGGAGGGGCGGCCGAGCGAGGACGCCATCCTCACCTGCCGGCTGACCGACCGTCCGCTGCGCCCCTCGTTCCCCGAGGGCTTCCGCAACGAGACCCAGATCGTCACCAACGTCATCGGTGCCGACCACGAGCAGCCCTACGACGTGATCTCGATCAACGCCGCCTCGGCGGCGCTGATGATCAGCGGCATCCCGTTCGACGGCCCGATCGGCGCCGTTCGCCTCGCGTTCTCCCAGGACGGCGAGTGGATCCCGCACCCCACCTACGACGAGACGACGGCATCCACCTTCGAGCTGGTCGTCGCCGGCCGTGAGCTCGACGACGGCGACGTCGCCGTGATGATGGTTGAGGCCGGCGGTACCGAGAAGGCCTTCGCGTACTACGAATCCGGGGCGACCCCGGTCGACGAAGCCGTCCTCGCCGGCGGGCTCGAGGCCTGCAAGACGTGGATCAAGGAGTCGATCGCGCTCCAGCGTCAGCTCGTCGCCAGCGTGATCTCGACCAAGGGTCCGATCGAGCCGCTGCCGTACAAGGCCGCGGCCGACTACGCCGACGAGGTCTTCGCCGCCGTCGAGACCCAGGCCACGCCCGAGCTGTCGAAGGCCATCGCCATCGCCGGCAAGGCCGAGCGCAACGCGGCGACCGATCAGGTCACCGCCGACACGATCGCCGCGCTGTGCGGCGAGGGCGCCGAGTTCGCGGGCCGCGAGAAGGAAGTCAAAGAGGCCGTCCGCTCGCTCACCAAGAAGCTGGTCCGCACGCGGGTCGTCAACGAGGGCATCCGCATCGACGGCCGCAAGGTCGACGAGCTGCGCCCGGTCTCGGCCGAGGTCGGCGTCCTGCCGACGGCGCACGGCACGGGCCTGTTCCAGCGCGGCGAGACCCAGGTGCTCAACGTGTGCACCCTGGCGATGCCGCGCATGAACCAGCTGATCGACACGCTCAACCCCGAGACCACCAAGCGGTTCCTCCACCACTACAACATGCCGCCGTGGGCCAATGGTGAGACCGGTCGCGTCGGCACACCGAAGCGTCGCGAGATCGGCCACGGCGCGCTCGCCGGTCGGGCCGTGCTGCCCGTCGTACCGAGCCAGGAGGACTTCGCCTACGCGCTGCGTCTCGTGTCGGAGGTGCTCAGCTCCAACGGCTCGACCTCGATGGGATCGGTGTGCGCGTCGAGCCTGTCGTTGATGGACGCCGGTGTGCCGATCAAGGCGCCGGTGGCCGGCATCGCGATGGGTCTCATCTACGCCGACGGGAAGTACACGACGCTCACCGACATCCTCGGTGCCGAGGACGCGTTCGGCGACATGGACTTCAAGGTCGCCGGCACCGCCGACATCATCACGGCGTTGCAGCTCGACACGAAGATCGACGGCATCCCCTCCGACGTGCTGACCGCCGCGCTCGACCAGGCCAAGACGGCCCGCCTCGAGATCCTCGAGGTGATGAACGCCGCCCTCGCCGCCCCGCGCGACGAGGTCGCCGCGTCGGCGCCGAAGATCACCACGATCATGATCCCGCTCGACAAGGTCGGCGAGGTGATCGGGCCGAAGGGCAAGATCATCAACACCATCCAGGACGAGACCGGGGCCGACATCACCGTCGACGACGACGGTGCCCAGGGCATCGTCACGATCGGCGCGGTCGAGTCGTGGCGGATGGACGAGGCCAAGGCCCAGATCCTGGCGATCGTCGATCCGCCGAAGGCCGAGATCGGCAAGGTCTACAACGGCCGGGTCGTGAACATCACCAAGTTCGGCGCGTTCGTCAACATCCTCCCGGGTCGTGACGGCCTGGTCCACATCTCCAAGCTCGGTGGCGGCAAGCGCATCAACTCCGTCGAGGACGTCTTGTCCCTCGGCGACGAGATCGAGGTCCGCGTCGAGGAGATCGACGACCGTGGCAAGGTCAGCCTGATCCCGGCCGGTGACCTGCCCGAGGCGTCCGGCGACGGTGCCGCGCCGGCGAGCCGCTCCAACGGCGGTTCGTCCGACGGGCCGGCAACTGGTCGCGGCGACGGCGACGTCGAGTCGGTCAGCTTCGAGGATGCCTTCGACAGCGAGCTCGCCGCCGAGGTCGGCGATCTCGGCCCTGCGAGCGATCGCACCGGCGACCGGGGTGATCGCGGCGACCGCGGTGACCGCGGTGGTCGGGGTGGTGGCGGCGGCCGTCGTCGGCGCCACCGCTGACGGTCGAGGCCCGGTGACCGAACTGCTCACCCGGCTCCCGTCGGGACTGACCGTGGCCGTCGAGCCGATGCCGTCGACGCGGTCGGTCTCGATCGGGGTCTGGGTGGGCGTCGGTGCCCGGGACGAGCCCCACCACCTGTCGGGCGTCTGCCATGTCCTCGAGCACCTCTCGTTCAAGGGCACCGACCGGCGGTCGGCCCAGGACATCTCCCGGACCGTCGACCGGGTCGGTGGCGACATCAACGCCTTCACGTCGAAGGAGTACACGGCGTACTACTGCCGGCTCCCGGGTCGCCACCTCACCGACGGGGTCGAGCTGCTCGGCGACGTGATCACCGCGCCGGCGCTGCGCGACGACGACCTCGAGAGCGAACGTCAGGTGATCCTCGAAGAGCTCGCGATGGACGACGACAACCCCGACGACGTCGTCCACCGGCTGTTCGCGCGTCAGGTGTTCGGGCGGCACCCGCTCG
Organism: Ilumatobacteraceae bacterium; assembly: GCA_007122945.1. Taxonomy (GTDB): domain Bacteria; phylum Actinomycetota; class Acidimicrobiia; order Acidimicrobiales; family Ilumatobacteraceae; genus SKSP01. The sequence continues at coordinate 3,236 of SKSP01000261.1, forward strand.
GGCGCGACACGGCGGGCGAGCGTGCGACCGTGGGCGCCATCGACGGCGACGACGTCCGGCGCTTCCACGCGGCGCACTACCGGACGGCGAACACCGTCGTCGCGGTCGCGGGCGCGGTCGATCCCGACGAGGTCGTCCGGCAGGTCGAGCGTGCGTTCGCCGATCTGTCCGAGGGCGACGGCCGGGTCGGTCGTACCGCTCCCACCGGGACCGACGGCGATCACACCCAGCCCGACGACACCGAGCAGGTCCACCTGCTCGTCGGCGGCCGGGCGATCCCCCGAGTCGATCCCGACCGTGAGGCCCTCGACGTCGTCAACCACGTCCTCGGCGGCGGTCTGTCGAGCCGGCTGTTCGACGAGATCCGGGAGCGTAGAGGCCTCGCCTACAGCGTGTTCTCCGGCTCGGCCGCGTACGCCGACGCCGGCGCCTGGTCGGTCTACGCCGGCACGCTCCCCGAACACGCCACCACGGTGCGCGACCTGATCGCCGATCAGCTCGACCTACTCGTGCGCGACGGCATCACCGACGACGAGCTGGAGATCGCGATCGGCTTCTTGACCGGGAGCTACGAGATGGGTCTGGAGGACTCCGGGGCGCGCATGGCGCGGCTCGGCGGCATGTTGACGACGATGGGCGAGATCCGACCGGTGGAGGCGCAGCTGGCCCGCTGGAACGCCGTGACCCACGACGACGTCCGCCGAGTGCTCGACCGCGTCTATGCCGCGGCACCGCTGACGGTCACGGTCGGGCCCGGCTACGGTCGCTGAGATGAGCGACACGCCCGCCGAGACAACGCCCGCCGGCCCGATCCGGGTCGGCGTCAACGGTGCCGCCGGCCGGATGGGATCCACGGTGTGCAGCGCGGTCGCGGTCGATCCGGCACTCGATCTCGTCGCCGCCGTCGACGCGCACGCTGCCGGCTCGACCGTCGAGGGCGTGACGGTGGCGGCCGAGCTGCGGTCGTTCGCCGACAACCGCTGCGACGTCGTCGTCGACTTCACCGTCGCCGACGCCGCCCGCGCCACCGTGCCGTGGCTGGCCATGCACGGCGTCCACGCCGTCGTGGGCACGACCGGGTTCTCCGACGACGACGTCGAGGCGTTCCGGCGGGCGTTCGGCGAACGGGGCCCGGCACACTGCCTGCTCGCTCCGAACTTCGCCATCTCGGCCGTGCTCATGATGCGGTTCGCCGAGATCGCGGCGCCGTACTTCGACACCGCCGAGGTGATCGAGTACCACCATGACGGCAAGGTCGACGCGCCGTCGGGCACGGCGGCCGAGACCGCGCGTCGCATCGCCGCGGCGTCCGAGCACTGGGTGCCGGACCAGACCCGCCACGAGACGTACCCCGGGGCGCGCGGCGGCGTCGGCCCGGCGGGCGTCCGGCTGCACGCCGTGCGCATGCGCGGCATGGTCGCCCACCAGGAGGTCCTGCTCGGCACGCTCGGCCAGACCCTGACGATCCGTCAGGACAGCTACGACCGCGCCAGCTTCATGCCCGGGGTCCTGCTCGCGTGCAAGCGCATCGCGTCGTACCCCGGCCTGACGATCGGCCTCGACCGCTACCTCGGCCTGTAACCCCTCCGAACCGTCCGCGCCGATCGACCGGATGTGGTCGGTTCCGGCAGACGGTTCGGGGTGGTGCTGAGGTTCCGTCCGCGCCGATCGACCGGATGTGGTCGGTTCCGGCAGACGGTTCGGGGTGGGGGAGCGGTCAGCCGAGGGCGGTGAGGGCCGCGTCGTAGTCGGGTTCGCTGGCGATCTCGGGGACGAGTTGGGTGTGGATCACCGTGCCCGACTCGTCGAGGACGACGACCGCACGGGCGAACAGGCCGGCGAGCCGGCCTTCGGCGAGGCTGACGCCGTACGCCTCGCCGAAGTCGCTGCGGAACGCCGAGCCGGTCACCACGTTCTCGACGCCCTCTGCGCCGCAGAACCGGGCCTGGGCCATCGGGAGGTCCTGGGAGACGCACAGCACCACGGCGTCGTCGCGGCCGGCGACCCGTTCGTTGAACGTCCGGACGCTCGTCGCGCACGTGGGGGTGTCGATGCTCGGGAAGATGTTCAGCACGACCTTCTTGCCGCCGTACGCGTCGGGCGTGATGTCCGACAGGTCGGCACCCGCGAGGGTGAACGAGGGGGCCGGGCTGCCGACGGCCGGGAGGTCGCCGACGGTGTTGACGGGGTTGCCGCCGAGGTTCACTGTTGCCATGGCGCGGTTGTAGCAGATGTCAGCGCGAGCCGCCCCGCCGCACGTTCATCGCGTTGACCAGCAGCACGAGGCCGATCGAGGCCCCGACGACCCACCACTGGTAGCGCTGCAGCCACGTGAGGAACTCGATGAGCGGTTCCTCGAAGCGGCGGGCGAGCCACCAGAACAGTGCCAGCCGGGCCGCGATGCCGATCGCCAGCATCGTCGCCAGCTTCGCCGGGGCCGTGCGGTGGACCCCGCTGATCACGGCGACGATGTTGCTGCCGACGAAGAACGGGACGAGCACCCACTGGATCTTCTCGAAGCCTCGGCGATAGGCGTCGAGCGCCTCGGGGGTGACGCCGAGGTAGCGGGTGAACCAGTTGAGCGCGTGGGCGTGGTAGGCGCGCCCGATCATGTGGCACACGGCGAACGCGGCGGTGATGCGCGCGGTGGCGATGACGACGTACGCCCACACGGGGACGCCCGCGGCCAGCACCAGCGCGAGGAAGCGGTTGCGCGACGAGAGGGCGAGGAGCGCCTCGGGGTTGGTGTCGATCCAGCGAGCCCACATCGCGTTCGCGACGTTCGTGCAGATCACGAGGGCGACGAAGGCCGCCAACATGATCGGGCCCCACGCGGGCACGCGGGCCACCGGCCGCGTCGGGGGTGATGGCTGGGTCAACGGCTCCACGAGGTGTCCACGGTACCGGGTGCGGTACCGTCGCCCCCATGAAGGGCCTCATGCAGGACACACCGCTGTCGATCACCCACCTGTTCGATCGCGCCGAGAAGTACTTCGCCCACAAGACGGTCGTGACCGCGACCGGTTCGGGCCGAGAGCGCACGACGTACGGCGACTGGGCGGCCCGGACGCGCCAGCTCGGCGGCGCCCTCGACGCGCTCGGCATCTCCGCCGACGGTCGCGTCGCCACGTTCGCGTGGAACACGGCCCGTCACCTCGAGCTGTACTTCGCGGCGCCCTGCACCGGTCGGGTGCTGCACACGCTCAACATCCGCCTGTTCCCCGAGCAGCTCACGTACATCGTCAACCACGCCGACGACGAGGTGATCTTCGTCGACCGCTCGCTGCTGGGGCTGCTGGCCCCGCTGCTGCCGACGTTCGAACGGCTCCGGCACCTCGTGCTGATGGACGACGGCAAGGGCGACATCCCCGCTGACCTCGCCGGCCACGAACTGCTCGACTACGAATCGCTGCTGGCCGACGCCGACCCGGTGGAGTTCCACATCGACGACGAGGACCGCGCGGCGAGCATGTGCTACACGAGCGGTACCACCGGTAACCCCAAGGGCGTCGTCTACAGCCATCGCAGCACGTTCTTGCACACCATGGGTGCGCTCACCGCCGACTCCCTCGGGGCCCGCGAGTCCGACCGGATCCTGCCCGTCGTGCCGATGTTCCACGCCAACGCGTGGGGCCTCGCCCACGCCGGTGTCGCCTGCGGCGCCGACCTGATCATGCCCGGCCCCGACCTCTCCGGCCCGGCGATCGCCGATCTCGTCGTGGAGGAGAAGGTCACGATCGCGGCAGGCGTCCCGACGATCTGGATGCAGGTGCTGCCTGAGCTCAAGGGCCGCGACACCTCGTCGCTGCGCACGATCCCGTGCGGTGGCTCGGCGGTGCCCAAGGCGCTGTCGGAGGCCTACCGCGAGCAGCTCGGCCTGCCGATCCTGCAGGCGTGGGGGATGACCGAGACGAGCCCGATCTCGGCGGTGTGCCGCCTCGACGGCGACGAGGCGTCGCTCCCCGTCGAGGAGCAGGCCGAGCTGCGCACGATGGTCGGCCGGCCGACGTTCGGCGTCGACTGTCGGGTGGTCGATCCCGACACCCTCGAGCCCGTCCCGTGGGACGGCGAGGCGAGTGGTGAGCTGCAGGTCCAGGGCCCGTGGATCGCCGCGACCTACTACGACGACCCGCGCGCCGGCGAGAGCTTCACCGACGACGGCTGGTTGAAGACCGGCGACGTCGCCGTGGTCGACGCACGCGGTCGGGTGCGGCTCGTCGACCGGACCAAGGACCTGATCAAGTCGGGCGGTGAGTGGATCTCGTCGGTCGAGATCGAGAACGAGCTGATGTCGCACCCCAAGATCAGCGAGGCGGCGGTGATCGGCGTTCCCCACCCGAAGTGGTCCGAGCGCCCGCTCGCCTGCATCGTTCCCGCTGCCGGCGAGGAGCTGACGAAGGAGGAGATCCTCGAGTACCTGGCACCGAAGCTCGCCAAGTGGCAGCTCCCCGACGAGGTCGTGTTCATCGACGAGGTCCCCAAGACGAGCGTCGGCAAGTTCTCCAAGAAGACGCTCCGCGAGCGCTTCGCCGACTTCGTGCTCCCGGACGCCTGACACCGGTGCCCCGACCGCTCCTCGTCGCGGCCGCCGCGGTCGCGCTCGCCATCGCCGTCGCGTCCTGCGCCGATGACGGCCCGGCGGCCGACCCGTCGCTCGCTCCGTCGCCCGCTCCACCGCCGGCACCGACGATCACCGTCGCTGCGGCGGTCGACGCGCCGGTGGCGGAACCCGTCCACGTGCAGTCGTTGGACAACACCTTCCGGCCCGAGGTGGTGGAGGTGACCGTGGGGACCGAGGTGGTGTGGACCAACGTCGGGCGCAACGACCACGACGTGACGCCGTCGGACGGATCGACGACGTGGGGTGTCGATGCCGACGGGTTCGGGCCGGGCGCCGAGTACCGCCACACGTTCACCGAGCCGGGCGAGTACCCCTACTTCTGCAGCATCCACGGCACCGCGGAGGTCGGTCAGCTCGGCACGATCATCGTGACCGCGGCGTCGAGCGACTAGACAGGTCCCCGGCGATGCGTGGTGCCACGCCCGCCGGCCAGGATCGGACGATGACCGACGAGCGGTCGACGAAACGGGGGAGCAACGTGAGGAACTCGGTGATGGTGCGTCGCGGCGTCGGTGTGCTGTTGGTGCTCGGACTGGTGGCCGCCGCGGGGTGCGGTGGCGACGACGACGCACCGCCGGCCACCGATGCGCCGCCCGCGACCGACGCGCCGGCGGAGCCCGACGAGCCCACGCCGACCGACCCGCCCCTCGACGACGAGCAGGACGACGAGCAGGACGACGAGCCGGCCGACGAACCGGCCGACGAACCGGACGAACAGCCTGCCGACGAACCGGAGGCCGACGAACCCGACGATGCCCGACCCGGCGTCATCGAGGTCCCGGCGGACCACGCGACCATCCAGGCCGCCGTCGACGCGGCCGAGCCGGGCGACCTGATCCTGATCTCGCCGGGCACCTACCACGAGGCGGTGAACGTCACCACCGACGAGCTCACGATCCGCGGGCTCGATCGTCAGGCGGTCATCCTCGACGGTGAGTTCGAGCTCGACAACGGCATCCGGGTGCTCGGCGCGAACGGCGTCGCCGTCGAGAACATGACCGCGATGAACTACACCCGCAACGGGTTCTACTGGACCGGGGTGGAGGGATACCGCGGCTCGTACCTGACCAGCTACCGCACCGGCGACTACGGCATCTACGCGTTCGACTCGGTCAAGGGGCAGTTCGAGCACGCGTACGCGGCCGGCAGCGCCGACGCGGGCTTCTACATCGGGCAGTGCTACCCGTGCGACTCGGTGATCAGCGACGTGATCTCGGAGCACAACGGGCTCGGCTACTCGGGCACCAACGCCGGGGGGAACCTGCTGATCATCAACTCGACGTTCCGCAACAACCGGGCGGGCGTCGTGCCGAACACGGGCAGCTACCAGCTGTGCTACCCCCAGCGCGAGACCACGATCGTCGGCAACGTCGTGCACTCCAACAACCAGCCCGACACGCCGGCGATCTCGGTCGCCATGTTGGCCATGGGCAACGGGATCCTGCCCGCCGGTGGGGTCCGCAACACGATCGAGCGGAACCTCGTGTTCGACCACGACCGGACGGGGATCGGCCTCGTGCCGTTCCTCGAGGAGGGCCCGAACGACGACATCCCGCCGGCCGGCGACTGGGACCGGATGTGCGACGAGCAGCGGCTCGACCCCGTCGCCGACGAGGTGCCCGAAAGCCTGCTGTGGGATCCGCACGAGAACCGGGTCGTCGGCAACGTCGTGCGCGACAGTCGGGAGGCCGACCTCGCCGTCGCCTCCGCCGGGACCGACCTCTCGACGCTCGGGAACTGCTTCGGCGACAACGAGTTCGCCACGACCGCCCCGACCGCGCTCGAGTTGCTCGCCCCGTGCGACGCCGACGGCGATCCGGACGGCGACTGGACCGCGGGCGACCTCGAGGTGATCCGCTGGCTGGCCGAGCAGGGGACCCGACCCGCGGCCGTCGACTACCGGGAAGCGAACCTCCCGCCGATCCCCGACCTGCCGGACATGCCCGACGCCGCGACCGCGCCGGCTCGCCCGGCCGTCGACGTGCCGTTCGCCGTCGACCTCGACGCGATCGAGGTGCCCGAGGAGCCGTGACCACTCGACGGGCGGGTCCGTTGGCCGCGGTCGTCGCGACGTTCGGGCTCGCCATGTCCGGGTGCGCGGGCGACGACCGTTCGACCCACGCGGCACCCGACGCCCCGATCGTCGGTCCGCAGGGCAACGTCGCCCAGTTCGTCGCCTCGTGCGATGTCTCGCACTACGCGTTCGACGACCCGATCGTGCACCCCGGTCACGCGGGCGCCAGCCATCAGCACGTGTTCTTCGGCAACACGGCCGTCACGGCGGTCGCCACGTACGACGACCTCCTCGGCGCCGGCACCACGTGTGACCAGCGCCTCGACACCGCCTCGTACTGGACGCCGGTGCTGCTCGACGGGGCGGGCCGCCGGGTCGATCCCCGCGGTGCGATCGCCTACTACCGGCCGGGCGCGGGCGTCGACCCGGCCACGCTCGCCCCGTACCCGCCCGATCTGAAGCTCGTCGCCGGCGACGCCGACGCCACCGACGCCCAGCCGCTGTCGGTGGTGGCGTGGTCGTGCGGGGTGTCGGCGGTGCGTTCGGTCACGCCGACGTCGTGTCCCGCCCGCTCCACCCTCCGGCTGCTCGTGACGTTCCCCGACTGCTGGGACGGTGAGCGAACCTGGGTGCCCGATCAGCGTGACGCCGACGACCGCCACGCGGTGTACAGCTCGGCGGGGGAGTGTCCCGCGTCGCACCCGGTGGCGATCCCGCAGCTCCAGCTGGCGGTCGACCACCCGCCGGTCGACCCGGACGGCCTCGCGCTGAGCAGCGGTTCGATCCTGAGCGGCCACGCCGACTTCTGGAACACGTGGGACCAGGCGAAGCTCGTCTCGGAGGTCGAGATGTGCCTCCACCGCGGCATCACCTGCAACGTCACCGCCAACTGACAGTGACCCCTCCGCCCCGGGGTTCTGACGACGCCCGCGTTCGGGGTGCGAACGTCTTCCACCACGGATTCGTTGGTTCTGCGCCGGTGCGCCGGCGAGGCGGCGAGGCGGTGAGACGGTGAGACG